>CAZJCI010000122.1:0-7058 GCA_964544455.1 uncultured Oscillospiraceae bacterium | reverse complement strand
CATCTGCCGCAAGCTTTTGTCATATTAAAAGTGCCTTTCAGGTTTGTGTTAAGCACGGAATCAAACTCTTCTTCCGGCATGGTCATTATAAGATTATCTCGGGTAATTCCGGCATTGTTTACCAGTATATCGACTTTGCCGAAATCGGCTATTATTTTTGAAACCGTGTCTTTGCAGGAGGAAAAATCGGTGACATCGCACGTAAAATATCCGATTTTTTCCCCATTTTTTCGAATTTTTTCCTCCGAAAAACCGATTTTTTCGGGCAAATAAAGGTCGATAACCGCTACATTTGCACCGAAATTTGCAAGCTTTTTTGCTATTTCCGCGCCAATTCCGCGCGAACCGCCGGTAATAATTGCGGTTTTTTCCGTCAGATTAAACATTAAATAATTCCTTTCAATCGTAATGCCTCGATGGTTTCTTTCAGCGTTTCGGCGTTTTCCGCAGAATACGTTCCGATGGTTTTATCAATTTTTTTGATAAGCCCGCAAAGAGTTTTTCCTACGCCCACTTCGATAAATTCGCTGTATCCTTCCGAAATCATGGTTTGAATTGTTTTTTGCCAAAGAACCGGATTTGTAATTTGTTTTTCCAGCGTTTCGGCAACTTTTTCCGTATACGGAGCGGCTGTTAAATTGGAATATACGGGAATTTGCGGTATGTTAAACTTATAAAGCGCAAGCTCGGCCGCAAATTCCTTTGCGGCGTCCGCCATAAACGGAGAATGAAACGCACCGCTTACGGAAAGAGGAACGGCTCTTCCGCCTTGAAGTTTTACGTCTTCGGCAAGGGCGTTTATGCTTTCTTCAAGTCCGGAAACCGTTATTTGACCGGGACAGTTGAAATTTACGGGGTAGATACTTTCGTATTTTGAGCAAAGCTCTTTAACTTTTTCTTCGGAAAGCTTTAAAACGGCGCACATTGCCGTTTTTTTGCAGTTTTGAGCCGCTTTATTCATTGCGATTCCACGTGCGGTTACAATTTTAAAACCCTCTTGAAAACCGTATGCGCCGCCAAAGGAAAGAGCCGCCACTTCTCCAAGCGAAAAACCTGCGACGGCTTCGGGATTTACGCCGTTTTCACGCAAAGCAAGAGCCGCGCCGAGGTCTGCCAAATAGAGGCAAGGTTGAGTGTTGGAAGTGATTTTCAGTTCTTCTTCGCTTCCGTAAAATGATTGATTTATTGTGCCGGGACGTATATTTTCCGCGGCGTCGTAAAGATTTTTTACGGCGTTGCTTGTTTCGTAAAGCGATTTTCCCATTCCCGGATATTGCGCGCCCTGTCCTGAAAATACAAATGCTATTTTACCCATTTTGTTACTCCGTTCAAAATTTCTTCGGCTTGTCGGAAGATTTCTTTTATTATTTCGGCGGCGGGTTGTTCTTTGTTGCACAGTCCCGAAATTTGCCCGGCAAGAAAACAGCCTTTTTTGGCGTCGCCGTCTTTTGCTGCGGCACACAGTGTGCCCTTAGCCATATTGTCCAATTCTTCGTTTGAAATGTTGCTGTTATATTCAAGTTTTGCGTATTCTCGCCAAAGCGCGGTTTTTATGCTTCGAACCGGATGTCCCAGCCGTCTGCCCGTAACTATTGTGGAAGTATCGCCGGCTTTTATGATTTTTTCTTTATATGTTTTGCTTATTTTGCATTCGGTTGCAAGCAGGAAACGAGTTCCGAGCTGAACGCCGGACGCGCCCAACGCAAGGGCGGCGGCGATTCCTCGACCGTCGGCAATTCCTCCGGCGGCGATTACGGGGATATTTACCGAATCCGCAACTTGCGGAACAAGCGACATTGTTGTTGTTTCGCCGACGTGACCTCCGGATTCCGTCCCTTCGGCAATAACCGCGTCGGCTCCCGAACGTGCCGTCAGTTTTGCAAGCGCACAACTTGCCACTACGGGAATTACGGTTATTCCCGCTTCTTTCCATTGCGGAATGTATTTTTCGGGATTACCCGCTCCGGTGGTAACGGCGGCAACTTTTTTATTTGTTATGAGATCTGCAATACTGTCGGTGTTTTCGCCCATAAGCATAATGTTTACGCCGAACGGCTTATCCGTCAGTTTTTTGCATTTTTCTATTTCTTCTTCGATGAGTTCTACGTTTCCGCTTGCGGCGGAAATTATGCCCAAGCCTCCCGCGTTTGAAACAGCTGCGGCAAGTTCGGCGTTGGAAATGTGAGCCATACCGCCTTGCAAAACCGGATATTTCACGCCGAGCAGTTCGCATATTGATGTGCGTATCATTTTTTATCCTTTCAAACAGATAACGTTAATTAATTGTTTGCCGCAAAACGGTGAAAACGAAACCGATATACTGCGCTTTGCGGCAAATTTTGCGAATTAAACCGGCTTATGCAAGTTTTGAGTCGATATAGGCGACAAGCTCTTTTACCGATTTTCCCGCTTCGGCGGCTTTTACTTCCACGCCGAATTCGTCTTCCACTTCCATCATAAGTTCTACGGTATCCAAAGAATCTATGCCCAAATCCGCAAAAGTTGTTTCAAGTGTAATTTCCGATTCGTCGATGTCAAGGTGCTCCGAAATGATTGTTTTGATTTTTTCGAATGTCATAATAAAAATCCTCCGTTTGTTTTTTGTTTTTTTATAGCAAGAGCTTTTGCTCCGTTGCTTACCATTCGATTATGCATGCGCCGCTTGAAAGACCGCCCCCAAAAGCGCACAGTAATATTTTATCGCCTTTTTGAAGTTTTCCGCTTTCCGCAAGTTCGGAAAGAGCAATGGGAACGCTTGCGGACGATGTATTGCCGTATTTTTGGATATTTACAAACACTTTTTCGGGGTTGATTTTCAGGCGTTTTACGGCGTAATCTATTATTCGCACGTTTGCCTGATGAGGAACGATATGTGAAATATCCTCTGTTGTGAGATTGGCTTGCTCAAGAACCGTCGATATATCTTCGACGATTTTTGATACCGCAAATTTAAATGTTTCCTGACCGTCCATAAATACGAACGGGTGTTTTTGTTCTCCTTTATAGAAAGGAGAATTTCCGATGTGAGAGGGAATTTCGATTACTTGATTCCCGCCCTTGGTATAGAGATGCCGTGCAAGATATTTGTTGCCCGGCGCAACAACTGCCGCACCGGAGCCGTCGCCGAAAATTACGCAAGTGCTTCGGTCCGACCAATCGATTATTTTTGACATTCTTTCCGCACCGATGACAATTGCGTTGCGTATTCCGCCACGTTGAACAAAAGCGGCGGCGGTATCCAATGCGAATATAAAACCGCTGCAGGCGGAGTTTATGTCGAATGCCGGGCAGGTTGCTCCTATTGCGTTTTGAACGGTGCCTGCAATTGTGGGGCATATTGTTTCGGATGTAATTGTTGCGCAAATTATGAGGTCAACTTCGTCTGCGGTAATGTTTGCGTTTTCCATTGCTTTTTTTGCTGCAGCAACGGCAAAATCCGCCGCCGTTTGGTTTTCGGAAATTCGCCTTTCGGCAATGCCCACTCTTCGGCGTATCCAATCGTCGTTGGTATCGACAAGTTTGGAGAGCTCTTGGTTTGTGAGTGTTTTGGGCGGTACATATGAACCGGTGCCTTTGATTTGTATGCTCATTTTACAGCTCCTTTCATAGCGAACGGAATAATTGTGTGCAGAACCGTGCGCCGTATTTGTTTGGCACACAGTGTGCTGTTAATAATTTAAAGGAAACGCAAGTTTCCTTGAATTTTTAAATTAAGAGTTTTGGGGAAGTTTTAAACCGTCCAAAAAGCACCCGAACCCCGCTTTAAAATATTTTACCGCTTCTTGAACGGGAACTTTGCGACAAAGCGCGTCGGCGTTGAATCCTCGGCAAAAACACCATGCGGCATAGCTTATTTCGTCGTAATTTACGTTTTTTAATAGTTTATGCGCGATGCCGTAATCAAGCATTTCGTATATTTTTTTTGTCCACCATTCACGGTTGGATTCCGTTAGGGAATCGTGTTCGAACGAATAGTTTATGAATTGCATTTTGACTTCGTAGGTTGCCACAAGAACGTTTGTTGCGACGTCGGTGACATATTCGAAAAAATTTTTTGATATATCGTATTCGCTGACAACGCTGTCGTGCATTTTTATTACCGCGTTTTTATAAACTATTTGCAAAACTTCGTCGATATTGTGGAATCGGTTGTAAAACACTCGGTTTGTTGTGCCGAGCCGTTTTAGAATTTTACGAACCGTAACCGTGTGCGCGCCGTCGTGCATTGCAAGGTCTTCGGTTATTTTTATTATTTCTTGGGATATTGAATCGGAAATAAGTTCTTTTTGATTTTTTCCCACTTTAAGACCTCCTTTTTTGTTCAGCACTTGGTGTGCTCGGATATTATAACATAAATAATTTTGTTTGTCAAGGGGTTTTTTGCTTTTTTTTTGAAAAGTATGTCAAAAGGTGAAAATCAGAAAAAATATTTATAATATTATAAAAAAAGCTTGCGTTAATCTTAAAAATGTGATATAATATACCATAATATTTGTTTTTTAATATAATATTCGATTACGGAAAGGAATTTTTTAATGAGCGATTCGGTAAAATTAACAATAAAGCGAGTTTTTAAGGGAGAAAATCTTAATTACAGTGTGGGAATTGTGGAAAAGTTGGATTTATATGTTATTGAAGTTACGGATACAACCGGCTTTATTATGGGTATTCCGGGAGAAACAAGCAAGGAAAATCCCGCAACCGCTGTTTTCGGAATAACGAAAGAAGAATTTGAACTTAAGGATTCGGATACGGCAAAGCTTGACGACCTTGCTTTTGAATTGATGCATAAACTTCCGCAGGACAGAATTATTGCGGAGAATAATTTGCGAAAAGATGACAGAGTTCAATCCATTGACGATGGAAAATACGTTTTGGAAAAAACAGCCGATCTTGAACAAAAGAAAAAAGAAGCGATGGATTTTCAGGCTGAAAACGCCAAAAAAATTATTTCGAATATATTTGAAAAAGAAGAGGGATATGTTGTATATACAAAAGGTGCGGGGAACAAGTTGCCGACAATAGACAACAGCGGCGCAATTCAGCTTTTTTCGAAAGAAGAATACGCGAAAAACGTTGTGGAAAAGGCTCCCGAAGTGCCGCTTGAAATCCTTAAGCTTGACAAAAAAGGATTGGTTTTGCTTTTTCAAAATCTTTTCAGATACGGTGTTCTTAAAATTAAAGTTGACCTGCTTCAGCCGAACGGCGGCGTGGTTGAAAGAGATATAGTTGCGAAGCTTGGCGAATTGAAAGAATATCAGCTTCTTAATTCAAGATGTTATTCGCTTATGATCAGATATTTGCAAGCAAAACAGCTTCTTAACAAAACAAACGCAAATTTAAGCAGCGCAACTCTTTGGAGTGCGTTTTGCAAGGAATTTCCGAAATCGCTGTTTTTTGTTCCCATGTGCTTTGAGGGCGAAGAGGGAAAAGTTAAGGACGAAAACGAAATATACTTTACGGAAAGCTCGCTGAAGATAATGAAGGAAACAAAACCGGCAATTTTGGGAATAGAAAAATATAAGCCGGCAAGCGGCGGCGGGCGCAAAATGCGATTTATAACTCTTAAAAACAATGCCGCCGGAAACGATAAGGTATTTTTCCCGATATTTACGGATATTGGCGAATTAAAAGCGGTTTTCGGTGAAAAAGCAAGACTTTGTATGATTTCCTATTCGGATCTTAGGGAAAAATATGAAACCTGTTTCGGAGTTGTGGTAAATCCTGCGTCGTTAAATCTTATTATTACCGATAAGGGAATGGAAAACATTGAACAGGAAAAGGACGGTCCCGTTAAAATTTACAAACTTGATCCCGATTCGGAAAACAACGGCTGATTTTTTATTGATTAGACAAACGGTTTGTTGGAATAAATTGCAAAAAGCAATGACATAAAACGAGAATTTTCGGCTTTTTTTATAAAGATTCGAAAAAATGTGTTGACAATTGTCGTTTTAACGGTTATAATTAATTATGGAATTGATTATTTGGGAGAATTTGATATGGCTGTGAAAAAAAGAATACTTGTTGTGGGAAGCGCAAATATGGATTTTGTATCCAACACGGAAAGACTTCCCTTGGCGGGGGAAACTATTATTTCAAAGCTTAATTATAAGCTTGTTCCGGGCGGTAAGGGAGCGAATACCGCCGTTGCGGCGGCAAGATTGGGAGCGGATTGCGTTTTTTGCGCAAAGCTTGGGCGTGATTCATACGGCGAATTGCTTTATGATTTTTATAAAAACGAGGGAATAGACGTTCGCCACGTTTATAAAAGTGCGGAATATCCCACCGGTCTTGCTTCCATTACGGTTGAAGAAAACGGAAACAACAGAATTATTGTTTATCCCGGAGCGAATCTTCATATTGAAGAGGAAGAAGCGGAAGCGGCGGTGATTACGTATCCCGACGCCGCGATTATGCAACTTGAAATTGATTATGAACGAGTTGTTCAGACGGCGGGACTTTGCAATGCGAGAAATATTCCCGTTGTTATCGACGCAGGGCCTGCGGATAAATCCTTGGATTTATCGAGGCTTGGAAAAATTGAAATTTTTACGCCGAACGAAACCGAAACGGAAATTTTTACCGGTATCAATCCCACAACTTATGAAAAATGTATTCAAGCGGCAATTGCGATTAGAAATACGGTGGAAGCAAAGTATGTTGTTCTTAAACTTGGGGCAAAGGGCTGTTTTGTTTATGACGGAAAATATGCCAATATTGCGGAAGCATATAAAATAAACGCCGTTGATACCACGGCGGCGGGGGACAGTTTTACGGCGGCGTTGACTCTTGAATATTTGCGAAACGGAAAAAATATTCTTGAAGCCGCAAGATATGCAAACGCTGTGGGTGCGCTTGTTGCGTCCAAGGCGGGGGCGTCGCCCTCCATTCCCGACGAACGTCAGGTTGAAACTTTTAAATCGGAATTCGACGTGAAATGACGTATATGTAATATGTTTTTTGCGAAAATACGATATTTAACATTTTAATATAGATATGAATACTCTTTTTATGGTATTATTTATGCAGAAAACAACAGTGTGAAAAAAGAGGGA
>CAZJCI010000121.1:0-7138 GCA_964544455.1 uncultured Oscillospiraceae bacterium | reverse complement strand
CTATTGAAATTTTTTTCATTGTGTGATATAATAGCAATATACGGAGAATAGTTTTAAGCATTATTAAAAATAGAATAAACGAAAGGAAAACAACTATGCTGAATTACAATGTAAAAGTGGGGCTTTTTGCGCTCCGTCGAGACGTAACTCCAAGACCGGGAATTTTTAATTGGGAAAAGGCTGAAGAAAGGGGAGTGGAAATTACAAAATATATCGAAAATAATTTTGCCTCCGAAAACGTATCTTTTTGCGACGTTTTGGATATTAACGAAAGAAAAATCGTTTATACCGAAGACGACGCAGTGAAAGCTGCGGAAAAATTCAAGGCGGAAGGCGCAACTTGCGCGCTTATTATGGCGTGCAACTTCGGTAACGAGGAGGCGGCCGCCGTTTTTGCAAGAGAATTCGGAAAACCCGTGTGCATTTGGGCGCCGCTTGACGAATCATTCCTTGAAGACGGTATGCGATATACGGACAGCCAATGCGGAATATTCGGAATTTCAAGAATACTTCAGCGTTTTAACATTCCGTTTATGCACATAGAAACTTCAAGAGTAAGCGATGAAGCTTTTGCGCAAGGCTTTTCGAAATTCGTTTCAGTTGCATGTATGGTGGAAAACTTCCGAGGTATGAAAATAGCTCAGGTGGGAATGAGACCGAAGCCCTTTACTTCCGTTATTTATAACGAGGGCGAAATACTTCAAAAATTCGGCATACGTTCCATTCCGATAAATATAGGCGTTGTTGTTGATAAATATAATAAAATACTTGCGGAATGCGACGCCGAACTTGAAGAAGGCGCAAAGCTTCTTGCTTCAAGATATGAAATGGATGATATAACGCCGCCGCTTTTAAAAAAGGTTTATGCGTTTGTATTGCTTTATAAATGGGTTTTTGAAGAATATAAGGTTGACGCCGTAAGCGCGGAATGTTGGACGGCAATGCAACTTGCCGTAGGCGCAATGCCTTGCACGGCATACAGCGTTCTTGCCGATATGGGCTATATTATCAGTTGCGAATCCGATTTTCACGGCGCAATAACAATGGCTCTTCTTTCCTGCGCGTCGCTTGGCAAAAAAATACCGTTTTTCGGCGAATTTACAAACCGTCACCCCGAAAAAAAGAATACGGAACTTCTTTGGCACTGCGGTCCGTTTGCTTATTCTCTTAAAGCCGACGACAGTAAAGCAAAAAACGTAAATATGCGTCAGTGGTTCAGAGTTAAGGACGGTCACTATACAATTGCAAGATTCGACCAGGAAAACGGAAATTACAAACTGCTTTGCGGCGATTTTGATTCCGACGAAGGTCCGTATACGTTCGGCACATATGTTTGGGCAAAATTCAATAACCTTAAAAAATGGGAAGACAAGCTTATCGACGGACCGTATATTCACCATATGGCGGAAGTTGAGGGCGATTATTGCGAAACCTTAAAAGAATTTTGCAAATTTGTTCCGGAACTTAAAATTGATACGGTTGACTGAACATAAAACATATATTATTTGGAAAGAGGTAGAAAAATGCAATTTAACGAATTTATGACGGATATGATTCTCACCGAACTTGAAGACGCTGTCGGCAGAGAAAACTGTTCCATGAAAACAATCGATAAAATGACTCACGGCGTGGATTATTTTTGGCTTTCCCGTATGTGGAGCGACAGAGGACTCAGAATGCCTGAAGCGGATTATGTTGTATCGCCGAAAAATGCTGCGGAAACTTCGGCTGTACTGAAAATCGCAAATTATTATAAAATCCCCGTAACAACTTGGGGCGGCGGCGGCGGAACGCAGGGCGGCGCAATTCCCGTTGCGGGCGGCATAGTTTTGGATACAAAAAGAATGAACGAGATTTATGACGTAAACACGGACAGTATGTATATTGAATGCGGAACCGGAGCGATTTATAAACATATCGAATGGGCTGCAAACGAAAAGGGCTATGCCACAATGCACTATCCGTCATCGTTAACCTGTTCCACCGTGGGAGGATTTTTGGCTCATAGAGGAATAGGCGTTGTATCCACAAAATACGGAAAAATCGACGATATGGTTCTTCAAATGGAAGTTGTTCTTCCCAACGGAGATATTATAAATACTTCGTCGGCACCCAAACACGCCGCCGGTCCCGATCTTAACCAAATTTTCATTGGTTCGGAAGGAACGCTTGGCGTTATGACAAAAGCTCAAATGAGAATATACGACCAACCCGAAGAAAGACGTTTCCGCGGATTTTTGTTTAAAGATATGACGGGAGCTTTTAAGGCTTCCCGAGAACTTTTGCAAAAGTTTAAGCCGTCGGTTATGCGACTTTACGATCCCGCCGAAACGGCTTCGCTTATAAAGAAAATTGTAGGTGTGGAAAAGCCCGGCGCATTTATGAACGTTGCAATAGAGGGATGTTCCGCACTTGTTGAGGTTGAAGAAAAAATTCTTTTGGAAACCTTTGCAAAATACGGAGCGGAAGATTTGGGTTCGGAATACGGAAAAAAATGGTGGGAAGAAAAAATTACCTTCTTCTATCCCGGTCATATGATGGATCTTCCGCAAATGTTCGGTACAATGGATACAATTGCTCCTTACGATAAAATCGAAAAAATATATTGGGCAATGAAAAACGCAATCGAAACAAACTTCCCAATGGCTCGTTTTATCGCTCATTTTTCGCATTGGTACGAATGGGGCGCAATGGTATACGATAGATTTATTGTTGACAATCCTCCCAAAGACCCTCACGAAGCGTTAAGACTTCACAACGAAATATGGACTTGCGGAGTCAGAACGGCAATCGCAAACGGCGGCGTTGTGAACGATCATCACGGCGTGGGCATAAAGCTTGGAAGACTTATGAAAGAACAATACGGCAGTGCAATGCAGGTATTCACCGGCATAAAAAAACAGCTTGACCCCAACGGAATTATGAATCCGTTTAAATTGGGAATTTAATTATGTACGGAAATATGACAATAGAATTACTTGAAAACGAATATTGGTGGTTCGGTCAAGTTAATGCGGGGCACTTAATGCCGTTCGACGGTACTTCGGATTTTTGCGGCAGTATGACAGATGAAAAAAGTTGCGACCAATTTGCTCCGCTTGCGCTTTCTTCCAAAGGGAGATATGTTTGGTGCGAGTGCGAATTCGATTATTGCATAAAAAACGGCGAAATTACGTTTTTGGGAAAAGGTGCGGATAAAATACGTTTGTTTGAAGGTTATGAAAACCTTAAAGGCGCATATCTTGCCGCAATGAAAGCACATTTTCCGTTTTGCGGCAAAACGCCGAACCTTATGTTTCTTGAAAAACCGCAATATAACACATGGATACAGTTAAACGTAAATCAAACGCAGGATGACATATTAAAATATGCCGAGGAAATAATTGCAAACGGTCTTCCTGCGGGAATCCTTATGATAGATAACGGTTGGCAGGAAAATTTCGGAACGTTTGAGTTTAACGCAAGAAAAATTCCAAACCCCAAATTGCTTACGGAAAAACTCCATGCAATGGGCTTTAAGGTAATGCTGTGGGTAACGCCGATTGTTGCGTGCGCGGGAAAGCGTTTTATGGAACTATGCGGGAAAAATTATCTTGTTAAAAACAAAAACGGAGAACCCGCAATTCGCCGTTGGTGGGACGGATACAGTGCGGTTATGGATTTTTCCAATCCGCAAGCCGTTGAATGGTATTGCAATCAACTTGAAAGCTTAAAAAAACGTTACGGAATAGATGGATTTAAGTTTGACGCGGGAGATATTTATTTTTATTGCGATGAAGATATATCGTTTTGCAACATATCCGCCCGAGAACAAACCAAAATGTTTAATGTTATGGGAGAAAATTTTCCGTTTAACGAATTCCGAGCGGTGTGGAATTGCGGCGGACGTCCCATTGTTGCAAGGCTTCAGGACAAACGACATACGTGGGACGGAGAGGGGCTTAATCTTTTAATTCCGCACACTCTTGTTCAGGGACTTTCGGGATATGCGTTTTGTTGCCCCGATATGCTTGGCGGCGGCGCGGAAGGAAGTTTTGAAAAAGGCTATGTTCTTGACGGCGAACTGTTTGTACGTTGGGCTCAGGCAAACGCGCTTATGGGAATGCTGCAAATTTCGCTTGGTTTTTGGAATATATTTAAAAACGAAACTTTGGAACTTATAATGCAAGCAATAAAACTTCACGAAAAGCTTGGAAAATATTGCGCCGAGCTTGCAAAAACAGCCGCAGTTACCGGCGAACCGATAGTTCGACCGCTTGAATACGAATTTCCCAATCAAGGCTACGAAAAAACTTTGGATATGTTTATGCTTGGAAACGAATATCTTGCCGCTCCGATTTTGAAAAAGGGGCAGACGGAAAAAACTGTCCGATTGCCAAAAGGTTTTCGTTGGCAAAACGATATGGGAACGGTGTTCGACGGAGGAACAATGGTAAACGAAACAGTTCCGCTTAACAGAATATTGTATTATAAAAAAATAAGCGACTGAATTTTTTAACATTCAAAAGTGTTTCAGAAAGGAAATAATTATGTTAATATCAGATAAAAGCAAAAAAATAATAGATTCTTGCCGTTTTTGCTGGATGTGTCGCCACATTTGCCCTATTGGGAACGCAACCGGTCAGGAAAGAAATAACGCCAGAGCAAGAGCTCTTTCGCTTTCGTATGTCGAAAGGGGAGCGGCGGAACTTGCCGATTGCATTGATAACATATACGAATGCGCTCTTTGCGGAGCTTGCACAAAGGAATGCGCCACCGGTTGGGACCCCGTTGTTTTCACAAAAGAGGTTCGCCGAGAAGCCGCTCTTGAAGGAATTACTCCGGAATACATATTAAAGCTTATTGAAAATTACGGTGAAACCGGTAACGTATACGGCAAAAACGATTATTGCGAATGTCTTAAAAACGAAATTGCAGACCTTGAAAACAATTCCGACACATTGCTTTATATCGGTGCGGACGCAAGATATATGGCGGCTCCTTTTGCAAAAAACGCTGTTGCGGCTCTTAAAAAAGCGGGCGTAAGCTTTACAGTTTTGGAAAACGAACCGGAAAGCGGATTTGAACTCGATACGCTTATCGGTGCCGCCGAAGAAACCCGTGAAGCAATGCAAAAATGCGCAAACGTTCTTAATAATTACAAAAACGTCATAGTTTTGGACCCGCAGGATATGAAAGTGTTCATAAGAGAATACAAAGAATGGGGAATAAATTTGACGTGCAATTTAACAACATATACTTCCAAACTTGCCGAACTTGCCTCCGAAGGCAAAATAAACGTTGCAAAGCTTGCGGGAAAAATTACATATCAGGACAATCCTTTTTTGGTTCGAGAAGTGGGAGAAACGCAAGAGGGCAGAAAAATTGTTTCCGCCGCCGGAGAATATGTTGAAATGATACTTTCCGGAAAAGATACTATGTTTGCGGGAAGTTTTGTAATGTCAATGTGGATGCACGACGTTATGAAACTTGTTGCAAAAGAAAGAATGAATAATATTGTTCAAAGCGGCGCAAACACGGTTGTCTGCGCAAGTCCCGCCGAATATTCGTTTCTGAGTGAAGTCGCGCCCGACGGAATAAGCGTAAAAGAAATTTCGGAGCTTGTGCTTTAATTATTCACATATTTTGCTGAAAGAGGGATTAAAAATGCTTACAACACTTAAAGAAATACTTGAAATTGCCGAAAAAGGCAATTTTGCAATACCCGCGTTTAACGTTTATAACATGGAAACGGTTATGGGCTGTATTCAAGCCGCCGAAGAAGCAAAAGCGCCGGTTATTCTTCAAACATATTCCAGACTTTTCACTCAGGGCGGCGCATATTATCTTGCTCCAATTGTTCTTGCGGCGGCAAAAAAAGCTTCCGTTCCGGTTTGCTTTCATCTTGACCACGGCGCAAGCGAACAGGAAACAACAAGAGCTTTGCGCTACGGCGCAACCGGCGTTATGATTGACGCTTCCGCTTTTGATTTTGAAAAGAACGTCGAAATAACCAAAAGAGTTGTCGAAACATCGGCATATGTCGGTGTGTCTGTCGAGGGTGAACTTGGTCATGTCGGTTCGGTAAACGACGAAAGTATGGATGAATTTACCAATGTTGAAGAAGCAAAAGAATTTGCAACAAAAACGGGAGTTGCCGCTCTTGCGGTTTTGGTGGGAACTGCGCACGGAAGATATAAAAAGCCGCCGAAGCTTGACATACAAAGAATTGCCGATATAAAAGCGGCGGCAAAAATACCGTTGGTTCTTCACGGCGGTTCGGGCATTCCCGACGACCAAATCATTGCTTCCGTAAAAGCGGGTATCCGAAAAATAAATTTCGGAACGGATATTTGCTATTCTTTCCTTGACGGAGTTTTTGCGGTTGACAGAAGCACGGTTGCAATCGACCTTTTTATGAAAGAACCGATTAATTGCGTAAAGCAGTTCGCACTTTCGAAAATTAAGCTTTTGGGCGCGGAGGGAACGGCAAAATGAGCAGAATAGTCGGAATAGGCGCATGCGTAATGGATACGCTTATAACTGTTCCGTCATATCCCGAAGAAGATACAAAAATGCGCGCCGAAAACGTAAAATCCGCCGGCGGCGGACCGGTGGCAACGGGAATTGTTGCCGCGGCAAAGCTTGGAATATCAACAGCCTATATCGGCGTTCTTTCGAAGGACGGAACAGGCGAATTTCTTAAAGGCGATTTTGAAAAATACGGCGTTAAAACGGATGATATTAATTTTTTCGACGGATACAGAGCCTTTACTTCTTGCATTTGGCTTTCGCAAAAAAGTGCGTCACGAACCTGCGTTTTCGATAAAGGCAATCTGCCGCCGCTTGAGCTTGACGAACAAAAGAAAAAGGCAATTGCAAACGCCGATATTCTTATGGTGGACGGTAACGAACTTTCCGCCGCCGTGGAAGCGGCCAAATATGCGCGAGAAAACGGCACCCTTGTGCTTTACGACGCAGGCGGGCTTTATTCTGGAATAGAACAGCTTTTGCCGTATGCGGATATACTTATTCCCTCCAAGGAATATGCTTTAAAATTCACGGGCGAATCGAACGTCCAAACAGCGGCAAAAAAATTATTTGAAATTTACAGTCCCAAAGTGGTTGTAATTACAATGGGAAAAGACGGCGGCATTAT
>CAZJCI010000120.1:0-7141 GCA_964544455.1 uncultured Oscillospiraceae bacterium | reverse complement strand
GACTTTTACGGTTTTTATTTTTCTCTTGACAAAAACCAATTATTTTAGTATAATGGTTTTGGCAATTTTCAAACAGTTCAACCGCTTAAAACAGTTTTAAAAAATTTTTATGTCCCTTTTTATACTGCTGAAAAAGGAGCGCGATATGGAAGTTAAGAATGTAACTAAAAGCTATAATAAAAAACAAATACTTAAAAATATATCTTTTGAAGCCGAAAACGGCAGTTGCGTGGGTATTTTGGGAGTGAACGGAAGCGGTAAATCCACTCTTTTGAATATTCTTGCGGGAGTTATTCCTTGCGACCAAGGAAGTTTTGTTTATAACGGCAAAAATCTTTTTTCCGATTCAAAGCTTCGTTCGTCCGTTGTTGGGTATGTTCCGCAAAATTCTCCGCTTTTTGAAGAGCTTACCGCTTTGGATAATTTGCGGCTTTGGTATACGCGGAAAGAAATTAAAGAAGAACTTTCGAACGGAGTTTTAAAGCTTTTGGGAATTGACGAATTTGCAAAAAAAGTTGTTTTCAAAATGTCCGGCGGAATGAAAAAACGTCTTTCAATCGGATGTGCTGTTGCGCACAAGCCCAAAATTTTGCTTTTGGACGAACCGTCCGCCGCGCTTGATTTGGTTTGCAAGGAAAGTGTAAGCAAATATATACAGTCTTATAAAAACAGCGGTGGAACGGTTATTATTGCCACGCACGATATTGGCGAGCTTTCGTTATGCGATAAGCTTTATATAATTAAAAACGGAAGTCTTTGCGAATATTTTTACGACGGAAACGTCGAAAAACTAATTTGTGAGTTGAAGCTATGAAAAAAAGAATGTATTTATTTTTGCAATTCAAGCGTGCGCTGAAAATTTATCCCACCGTTTTTATTGTTACGTTTATGACATTGGCAAGCGTTGCGGCGGCGGCTTTTTTTGTAATAAACAATAATTCGAAAAGCGAAGACAAACAAAAAATTTCCATAGGTATTACGGGAAACACAACGGATACTTTTTTTAATATTGGTATTAACGTTATTAAGAGCATTGACAGTTCGAAAAATTATATTGATTTTATTTCCATGTCGGAAGAAGAAGCGCAAAAAGCTTTGGAAAACGATGAAATATTCGGTTATATTTTCATTCCCGACGGCTTTGTTGAGGGTATTGCTTTTCTTAAAAACAATGCGGCAAAATATTATTTTCCAAACAAACCCGAAAGTCTGGGCACAATATTAACGCAAGAAGTTATCGATACGGTTTCCGTATATATTACGGAATCTCAGCGAGCCGCCGAAGGTCTTCGCAACTATATTGCGGAAAACAACCTTAAAAAGGGTTCCGCCATTGACGATATAAGCAAAAAAATGCTTATGTCCATATTACTTGCAAGAAACGATTATTTTGAAACCGAATTTACGGGAGTTGCGGATAATCTTTCGACGGGAGCATATTATACCGTTGGGTTCCTTTTGTTTTTTTTGTTGCTTTGGGGAATTTCGTGTTACAAGCTTATGATGAAAAACAATTGCGACTTTTACAAAATACTTAGAATAAGGGGAATTAACAGCTCTGCTCAAATAATTTGCGAATATATTGTTTATTTTTTTATTACTTTTGTTACGTTTATTTTTGCCGCCTCGGTTTTCGGAATTATCGCTCGAAACGTAAGAATACCGATAGCGGAGCTTGAATTTTCGGAAATTTGGGAATGCGTATGTTTTGTTTTAAGAATAATTCCCGCAATTCTTGCAGTAACCGCAATGCAAACCGCGCTTTACGAAGCGGTTTTGGGGACGGTTCCTTCGTTGCTTTCGCAATTTTTGTGCGCGATTATTTTGGGGTATCTTTCGGGGTGCTTTTATCCGAATTACTTTTTCCCTCAAGCCGTAAGAACGGTAATTGAATTTTTGCCTTCGGGCGCGGCTTTTTCTTTTATGCGTAAAGCCGCCGCAGGCGACTTTGACGCCGTTTCGTTTTTGACTCTTACATCTTATACCGTCGTATTTATTGCCGCCGCAATATTAATAAGAAAAAAAAGAACGGACGGTGACTGTTAATGATAAGAAAACTTAGGGATTTTGCCGTTTGCTTTTTTCTGTTTTGCAAAAGACTTCTTCGTAAATCCGCTTTTTTAATACTTCTGTTGCTTATTCCGATAACCGCGCTGGTTATGAAAACAAACTTATCCGACAACGGAAGCGTTTTGAGAATAGGTTTATGCAGTGAAAATTCGGCTGTGGGCAACAAAATTATTGAAAATTTGACAAACGGCAAAAAGAGCATTATAGGTTTTGAAGTTTATTCCACGGAAGTTGAAGCCCGCAACGCAGTTATTGAAAACAAAGTTGACGGCGCGTGGATATTTCCCGAAAATTTGGAAAAACAAATATCGCTAAATGTAAAAATAGGCATTGCAAAACCGATTGTAAAGGTTATTGAAAGAGAATCAACCGTTCCGTTGCGGCTTTCGCATGAATTGCTTTTCGGTGAGTTGCACCCTTATATTTCATACAGCAATTATGTTACGTTCACGCAAAAAAGATATGGCGGCGCAACGGACGTTGACGAAGAAGAGCTGAAATATTATTATGACAATGCGAATATTGATCAAGTTATTGAAATATATAAGCTTGGCGACGAAAAAACCGCAAAAATAAGCACGGATTTTCTTACTTTACCTTTGCGAGGAATGCTTTCGTTGATTATTGTTTTGTGCGGAATTGCTTCGGTTATGTATTTTTTGATTGATAAATCCGACGGTCGTTTTGATCGCATTCCGCCCATTCGCCGCATAGTTCCGGCATTTTGTTCTTGCCTTGCGGCAACGCTTATTTCGGGAATCGCCGTTATTGTTTCTTTGGGGATTATGGGCTCCCCGATCGGTTTGATTTATGAAATATGCTTGATGTTGCTTTATATTTTTTGCGTGTGCGGATTTTGTATGTTTTTGGCAGTTTTGTTTTCAAAAGCGTCGTTACTTGGAGCGTTTATTCCTTTTATTATGATAATTATGCTTGTGCAATGTCCGATTTTCTTTAATATGGATTCTTCAAGACCTTTGGGATTTTTGTTGCCGCCAAGCTATTATTTATATGCGGTATATGACGTTAAATATATTCTTTATATGGCGATTTACGCCGTGTGTTCGTTTGCGGGCTCTTTTGTTTTGAATTATTTAATAAACGCAAAGCGCATTTAGCTAAACGGCAATTACAAATTATATGCGATAATAAAAAACCGCTGTGAGTTTTTGGCTTGCGGCGGTTTTGTTCGGTTAAAATATTTTTTTGAAAAACGGCGTTAAGCTTTTTAAAAACGTTGGAAAAATAATATACGTCTTTGAATCCGCACATTTCCTAAATTTTTGAAAACCCGTACATATTTGTTGCAGGCAGTTCCTTTGCGTAATCTGTTTTAATTTTGTTACGTATTTTACAGGCGACTTGCAGTATTTTTTATAAACGGTTCGCTGAAATACGAATAGCTCAATCCGGATTCGGCGCACAACGCATGATAATAGAACTTACTGTTTTTATAATTTTCCGTCATATATTTATCGGCATTGTTCAGCAGAGAATATTGCCACTTATTTATATATTTTCGTCCGTTTTTTCTTAGTTCGAGAATAATATTATATTTATTTGCTAAATATTTATATCCGCCTTCGCTATTTTATTTAGCTATGCTTGTACAACCTCTGTTTTTAATTCAAACTGTATTTTGCCATAAAAACCGACCTCCAAGTCGTTAGATTTTTGGTCTAACGACCGGAGATCGGTTCAAAAAAACGATATGCCGATTTAATATAACAAAATTATTGCTGAAGCAACTCGAATTTATAGCCGACGCCCCAAACGGTTTTTAAAGTCCATTTGTCGGATTTTCCTTCAAGTTTTTCACGCAATCTTTTAACGTGAACGTCAACGGTTCTTGAATCTCCCAAATAATCGAAGCCCCAAACCTTATCAAGCAATTGATCTCGAGTAAAAACTCTGTTATAGTTTGACGTAAGGAAATATAACAGTTCAAGTTCTTTAGGCGGAATATCAACCACTTTTCCGGCAAGTTTAAGTTCATATTTTTGAAGACTTATTTCCAAATTATCAAAACGAATAACTTCACTGTCATCGTTATCATGACCGGAATATCTTCTCAGAACCGCTTTCACACGTGCGGCAACCTCTTTGGTATCAAACGGCTTTGTAATGAAATCGTCCGCGCCAAGCTCCAGTCCCAAAACCTTATCGAAAACTTCGCCGCGTGCAGTAACCATAATAATGGGTTTAGATGAAATTTCTCTTATTTCGCGGCAAACCTGCCAACCGTCTTTGCGAGGCATCATAATGTCCAAAAGAATAAGATCGGGCTCGTAAATTTTAAAAGAAGAAATTGCCTTTACACCGTCGCCCGCAGTTACAACTTCGTAGCCCTCGTTTTCAAGATAAATCTTTAAAAGATCGCAGATATTGCTATCGTCATCCGCAACAAGAATTTTGCATCCCATAATTTTTACCTCCGTTATTTTATGTAATAATTAATTTTAACAAAATATTAGCGTGTTCATTTTTGCTAAATATATTGTAATACATTTTAACGCTTTAGTGGTGAATTAAATGTAAATGATTATAAGATATATTATGATTTTGGCTGAATTTTAAGCGAAAATATTACAAAAAATTCCGAATATTATTATTCACACCGAATTCTCTTGCAAAATTGCCCGTTTTGTGATATACTGTTTTTGTTAAGCATTATACCACAGATAAATTTGAAAGGACAAAAATATGTCATCATACATCGCATTATACAGAAAATGGCGTCCGCAAGTTTTTAGCGACGTAATAGGTCAGGAACACATAACCGACGTTCTCAAAGGCGAAATACAGCGTGGCAGCGTTTCGCATGCCTACCTATTTTGCGGTTCTCGAGGTACGGGAAAAACAACGTGCGCCAAAATATTGGCAAAAGCAGTCAGCTGTATAAACCCGCAAAACGGCGATCCTTGCGGAGAATGTGAAAATTGCAAAATTGCAGCCGAAAGCTTTGATATTTCGGAAATCGACGCCGCCTCCAACAACGGCGTTGACAATATACGTGAGTTGCGCGAAGAAGTTATGTATCCTCCGTCCGAGTTAAAAAGGCGTGTTTATATTATAGATGAAGTTCATATGCTTTCCACCGGCGCGTTTAATGCGTTGCTGAAAACTCTTGAAGAACCGCCCGAACACGCAATGTTTATACTTGCAACAACAGAGCTCAACAAAATCCCCGCAACAATTCTTTCAAGATGTAAAAGATTTGATTTTCACCGAATTACACCGGAAAACATTGCAAAAAGACTTTCAATGATTTGCAAGGAAGAAAAAATACCTCTTACCGACGGGGCTGTTATGACAATTTCAAGACTTGCCGGCGGCGCAATGCGCGACGCTCTTTCGATGCTCGAACTTTTTGTAGGCAAAACCGAAGAAATTACCGAAGAAATGTGTGCCGCCGCATTGGGGGTTATCGGAAGAGGACCCGTTATGAAATTGCTTAACGCAGTAGCTCAAAACAACTGTGAAAAAGCTCTTCAAGTTATCTCCGAAGCATACGACGGAAGTAAAGATATGGGTGTTCTTCTTTCCGAATGTGCGGACGCCGTTCGAGATATGCTTATGATAAAATATACAAATAATCCCGAAAAATTTGTGGACGGCTCTGCCGACGTAATATCGGAACTTGCGGAATGCGCCAAATCCTTTACCAAGCAACGACTGATATACAGCATAGAAATATTGGACGATGCGCAAAGTAAAATGGCAAGAACCGTTTTTTCTCGAAGAGCGGTTATCGAAACATGCATTATAAAATTGTGCGACATCAATTTTTGGCAACTTGACGCGTCTCTCAACACAAGACTTTCAGAGCTTGAAGACAAAATTTTAACCGGTTGCATACCGATACAAAATAACGTCGCTCCGATTCTTCAAAACGCCGTTTTCGAACCGTCCGCCGAACCGTCGGTATATCCCATCGACGAAGAACATACCGATGTTCCTCCGGAGCAAGATTTTGAAGCTCCGCCTCCGTTCGATTGCGATACGCCTCAACCGGTTGCCGCAAATACCGACGAGTCAAAGCAATGCAAATCACAAATTCAAAGCCCAATCAATTCCGTTAACAATCACTCAAACCAAACCAAAGGTTCTTCATATTCTTCCGCAAACGCCGTTGAAACGTCATATGAACCGCTAACCGCTTTTCCGGATATTCTTGAAGAAATAAAACGGAAAGATGTTGTATTATCTTCAATGCTTGCAGGGGCAAAAGGCTATTCCGTCAACAATGAAACCATAGCAATCGCAGTTCCGCCTTTTGCGCAAGCAATGCTTAAAAACGATGCAAAAAAAATGGGGGTTATTATGACTTGCGTAAAAAAATACGTAGGCGACGTAACCGTAAAAATTCAAGTTATGGGAAACAAAACGGAATCGGAATGGGATTTGTAAGCCGAATAAATTCATAAAGCTTGCGCAAAGAATTGTTTTTATGCCCGAGTATAAAACTCGCAAAATTTCCAACGCTTTTCACAATAAAGGCTTTCGTCATAAAGCATATATAAAATACTAATGAGCTCGGTCGTTTACCGAGCTCATTACTATAACAGTTATAAATCAATGGATTTTTACGAAATGTTTTAGTCCCTTATAAAATTACACTACTCTCAAACTTGTTAGCGTTGTTAATTTTCCCTATATATGTTTTAGTCCCTTATAAAATTACACTACTCTCAAACTCTTTCGGTTTCTTGCTCAATTTCATAGGTGTTTTAGTCCCTTATAAAATTACACTACTCTCAAACCTGCGGGGTGCGACCAAAGGTGCCGCCTTTGTTTTAGTCCCTTATAAAATTACACTACTCTCAAACCATCTTCAAACTTTTCTCTTTCCGGAGACAGTTTTAGTCCCTTATAAAATTACACTACTCTCAAACGGCAAGGGATTGAAATGTGATGAGTAATAAGTTTTAGTCCCTTATAAAATTACACTACTCTCAAACTCAAAGAAATGTTAATCTTGATGTTTTCTAGTTTTAGTCCCTTATAAAATTACACTACTCTCAAACAAAAACAGTGCCCCGCTTCGACCTCTACTTGTTTTAGTCCCTTA
>CAZJCI010000119.1:5158-7197 GCA_964544455.1 uncultured Oscillospiraceae bacterium | reverse complement strand
TTAAAGTTGAACTTTACGACGGTTCTTACCACGAAGTCGACTCTTCCGAAATGGCGTTTAAAATTGCCGGTTCAATGGCTCTTAAGGAAGCTTTGAGAAAAGCGGATCCCGTTATCACAGAGCCTATGATGAAAGTTGTCGCCGTTGTTCCCGACGATTATATGGGCGACGTTATAGGCGACTTTAACTCCAGAAGAGGTCAAATCGAAGGTATGGACCCCATATCCGGAGCTCAACAAATCAGAGCGTTTGTTCCGCTTGCAAATATGTTCGGCTATGCAACAGACCTCCGTTCCAAAACACAGGGACGCGGTCAGTATGTAATGGAGCCCAGCCACTATGCGGAAGCTCCCAAGTCCATTCAGGACGAAATTATTGCCAAAAGAGGCAAAAACAACTGATTTATAATCGGGAAAATTCCCAACAACGACTTTACGCCGTGTGACTTATGTCATTAAATAGACGACGCCGAGGTGCGATACTTCGGTTCGTCGCTAAAATATTTAATAAAATTTAATTTCAAGGAGGAAACTCAAAATGGCAAAGGCTAAGTTTGAAAGAACAAAACCCCACGTTAATATTGGCACAATCGGTCACGTTGACCATGGTAAGACAACTCTTACAGCTGCAATCACAAAAACTCTCTCTCTCGGTAACGGCGCCGTTGAAGCTCTTGCATACGACCAAATCGACAACGCTCCCGAAGAAAAGGCAAGAGGTATCACAATCAACACAAGACACGTTGAATATGAAACCGAAAACAGACACTACGCTCACGTTGACTGCCCCGGTCACGCCGACTACGTTAAAAACATGATTACAGGTGCGGCTCAGATGGACGGCGCAATCCTTGTTGTTGCAGGTACCGACGGTCCTCTCCAACAGACTCGTGAACACATCCTTCTTGCTCGTCAGGTTGGCGTTCCCGCAATCGTTGTATTCCTCAACAAGTGCGATATGGTTGACGACGAAGAACTCCTCGACCTCGTAGAAATGGAAACAAGAGACCTTCTTTCCAGCTACGATTTCCCCGGCGACGACCTCCCGATTATCAGAGGTTCCGCAAGAGAAGCTCTCCTTTCCGAAAACACAGACCCCAACGCTCCCGAATACGCTTGCATTTGGGAACTTATGAAGGCTGTTGACGAATACATTCCTACTCCCGACAGAGCTGCCGACCAACCCTTCCTTATGCCTGTCGAAGACGTATTCTCCATCTCCGGTCGTGGTACCGTTGCTACGGGTAGAGTTGAAAGAGGTACTCTTAAGATGAACGATACCGTTGAAATCATCGGTCTTACCGACGAAAGAAAGCAAACCGTTATTACAGGTATCGAAATGTTCCACAAGCTTATGGACAGCGCAGAAGCAGGCGATAACGTTGGTTGTCTTCTCAGAGGTATCGACAAGAAGGGCATCGAAAGAGGTCAGGTTCTTGCTAAACCCGGAACAATCAATCCTCACACAAAGTTCGTAGCTCAGGTTTACGTTCTTACCGAAAAAGAAGGCGGTCGTCATAAACCTTTCTTCTCCAACTACAGACCTCAGTTCTACTTCAGAACAACAGACGTTACAGGCGTTATCACTCTTCCCGAAGGCACAGAAATGTGTAACCCCGGCGACCACGTTGATATGACTGTTGAACTCATCACTCCTATCGCTATCGAAAAGGGACTTCGTCTTGCTATTCGTGAAGGCGGCAGAACTGTTGGTTCGGGCGTTGTTGCTGAAATCATCGGCTAATTTCCGACAATAGGTTTATTAACAAGTTAATAAATTTTGTCTCTGCAAGGCGGGAGGCGGATAACCTCCGCTTCCCGCTTTTAGTAAAATCTTTTGATAAAATCTTTCAGTAAAATCTTTTAATAAAATCTTTTAGGGCGGGGCGAGGAAATTTGAACTTTTTCCACTTCCCCACCGGCGGTAATGCATTTTATGTTAGTCCGAGGGGGCGCAAGCCTTGACGCGGTGAGATTCCGAGACCGACGGTATAGTCCGGATAAAGTAAAAGATACCGAAAAATTTGCATTTAAAGCATT
>CAZJCI010000119.1:0-5058 GCA_964544455.1 uncultured Oscillospiraceae bacterium | reverse complement strand
TTTTAAAACTAAATCGTTTTAATTTAATGCGTTTTAAATTCGAATTTTGCGGTTATACGCCCGAAACTTTTTGTTTCGGGCTTTTACTTTACATTTTTGAATCCCCAAGAGAAAAATGTCGTTTTAAAAATTTCAAAATGTGAAAGTGAGATAAAATATGAAAACAAACACAAAAACCCTTGTGCTTACGGCGGTTCTTTCCGCACTTGCGGCTGTTTTAAGCTTTTTCCCGAAACTCCCCGGAATAATCCCCGTTGCCCCATGGCTTGATATTGACTTTGCTGACGTTCCCGCCCTGTTTGCGGCGGTTGCCGTTTCGCCGTCCGCAGGCGGTATGGTGGTGCTTATAAAAAATTTATTGCATTTTCTAATGGGCTCTTCCACGGGCGGCGTCGGCGAACTTTCGAATTTTCTTTGCGGAACCTCGCTTGTTCTTTGTTGCGGACTTACAACAAAATATATGCTGAAAAATACGCTTTACAAAAAAAAGCTTCCCCTAACTCTTGCGTTGGCAACGGTTGCGCAACTTATTGTTTCGGTTCTTACCAACTATTATTTAATGGTTCCCCTTTACGGCTCAAAGCTCCCCACCGATGTTAAAACCTACATAATAAGCGGAGTTCTTCCTTTTAATATAATAAAAGACGTTTTGGTTTGCATTGCGTTTTATGCGGTTTTTGTTTTGGTTTTTCCGAAAATTCAAAAAAGAATGTATTAATCGGGGGATAATATGAAAAAATCCGATACTTTCGATTTAACCGCGAAGCTTACGGCAAAAATTTCCGCAACAAATCCCGTTTTCGATTTTTCCGCAAAAGAGCTTAAAAAACTTAAAAATCACTATACCGCCGCCGAACTTCAAACGCTGAAAGAAATGGGCTGGCTGGACGACGATTTTGAAAAATTCACCGTTATTCTTTCTTTTTTGGAAGAAAACAACGTTTTTGATTCCGCCGACGACGAATATATTGCCCAAATTTTTAAAACGGCAAAAAAATTCGGCGTCAACGAATTTTATAACGACGAATATATTAAAAACGTAAATTTCCCGCAAATAAAAAAAGATAATTTTTTGCTTACAACGGCAACATACGAAAAAGGCGAACTGTTCCTTTACGACGCTCCCGACCTGTCTGCCCAAACGATTGTTCCCAAAATCGGCTTTTTTAACGGAAAAGTCAGGTTTCCCACCCTTTATGAGGGAAATATGCCCTGGATGTCGGTTTGTCCCTCGGAAATAAACTCAATGCAACAGCAAATCGAACTTGCGTTTGGTAAAGTCCTTGTGCTTGGTTGCGGCTTGGGCTATTATCAGTATGCGGTTTCGCAAAAACCAAACGTTGAATCCGTAACGATTGTGGAAATTTCGCCAACCGTCACGCAAATGTTTAAAGAACACATTCTTCCGTGCTTTCCGCATAAGGAAAAAATTAACATTGTGTGCCAAAATGCGATTGATTATATGGATAGCGTGACGGACGGTCAATACGATTTTATTTTCGCCGATATTTGGGAGGGCATTGTGGACGGCGCAAAGCACTATTTAAAAATTAAGCCGCACGAAAAACGCTTGCCGCAAACAAAGTTTACCTATTGGATTGAACCGCAAATAAAATATTACCTTGAATCTCAATAAAAAGCCCCCAAAAAAAGCCGTATTCCCCGCAAATTCCCCGAATTATGCAAATACGACAAAAAAAGATAAATTCTTTCTACGAAAAAATCAAAAAATATCAAAAATAACTATTGACTTTTTTTTTAAGCTGTTGTATAATCTATTTGTATGTACGTTGGGGCGGTATCTCCACGCACAAAACAATATTATTTTTTATAGGAGGATTCTATGAAATTCAAAAGATTTCTTGCGGCAATGTTGTCCGTTTTAACAGTGGTTTCAATGGCAACGTTTACCGCGTCGGCGGCAGATGACGCCGAAAACACCACGACGGCTCCCGCAATCGAGCGTAACGCCGCCGGCAATTCAAGCGGTCTCTTTAATTGCGAAAGAGGCATTGCAACACAAGCATACGATGAAGAAAACGACATCGTATATGTTCACGTCGTTCCGAACTTTGAAAAGACAAGCGGAAACGATAACTCCATTTATGTAAATATGTTTAACATAGGCACATACATTCCCCAAGCAAGAACCGTATATGCCGTTGCATATTTCCGTTCAAATGTTGCCGCAGATACCACTGCTGGTTTCTATCAGGTAAAAAAGCAGGACGGCACCGGCGCACAGCAACCTACTTCAAATGTTATTAAATCAAGCGGAAACGAAGAATGGCAAAAGGCAATTTATACAATTAACCTTGCCGACGATTTTTACAGCACCGTTCATTTTTGGCTCAGACCGATCGGCTCAAACACCGTTAACAAAGTTGAAGGCGACGTTATTACCAAAGTTCTTTCCGAAGATACGTATTACGACATTGCGGGCGTTGCGCTTTTCGAAGATAAAGACGCTGCCGAAAAATACGATATTGCCGCTCTTTCTTCCGGTAAGGTTACAATTTCGTTTGACGCCAACAACGGCACGGACGGAATTATTCATACCGAAAAAGTGGTTTCTTCAAAATACAAAGAATCCAACATAACCTTCCCCGCAGTCGAACCGCAGGCTCCGCAAGATATGCAGTTCATGGGTTGGTCGGAAGGTCCCACGGGCGCAGCTCTTACAGGCGACGTTGCCGCTCCCGAAACAGACACAACCTATTATGCCGTTTATAAATATGTGGACAATCCCGACGGAAATTACGATGAAATCGCTCTTCAAAACACATATTGGAAGCTTTTAAACGAAAAAGAACTCACAATCGGCTATCTTGGCGGCTCGGTTACTTGCGGTTCGGGCACGGATAAACCCGAAGAAGAATCGTGGCGAGCTCTTACCACACAGTGGTTTAAGGATAACTTCCCCGACGCCGAAATTAAGGAAGTTTTTGCCGGTATCGGCGGAACGGGCTCTCGCTTTGCTTCATACAGAGCGACAAGAGACCTCAAGCTTGATTCCGAAACAATCGACCTCCTCTTTATCGACACTTGTATTAACGACAGATACGAGGGCATTTCCGATTCCGATGAAATTTACGAAAACTATAAGGTAATCGTTGAAAAAGCTCTTCAAAACAACCCCAAGTGTAATATAGTATTTATAAACGTTCCCGACCAAAGCACCGCACAAAGCGACGTTGATTCCGAGCAGGCAACGGCAGCCATAGCGTTTGCAAATGCGAACAACTTTCCGATCATCGATTTTAAATATGCAATCGTTAGGGAAATAATGCAAGACCAAAACGCAACAAGCGCAACACAAGAAGCTGTGGACGAAAAATGGTCGAATTATTTAACGGACATAGTTCACCCCAACGCAAACGGCTATAAGGTTTATGCCGATTATCTTGTTGAAAATCTTTTAAGCGAACTTACGAACAAAAAACTCAACATTTCCAAAGCAAAATATGAAGACACAAGCGTTGCATACGACAGAGATTCCGTCGATACCCGAAGATACAGCGGCGGTACGCAAAACAGCCTTGACGGTCTTGCAACAATCAAAAATTACGCTCTCGGTCAGAAAAACGGCTTCATCGGCGGAAATTCCGTTAAAGCCGCAAAAGCAGGCTATTCCACAACATTCAAGTTCACAGGCTCAAACGCCTACATTTGGGGCAACAAATATTCCCACAACGGCATTTATGAGGTTTATGACGAAAATCTCCAATTAATAAAAACCATTGATATGTGGAGAAACCAGGAATCAACTCAAAGCTTTATGTTCCCCGTATTTGATGAAGATAAGGAAGTTGACGAATACACGGTAACGCTCGTTCTTGCCGAAAACCAAGAACGCCCCGAAGGCTCCGCCGACACGGGCACAAGACTTGAAAACGTTTTCCGTAACATTTCCGTAAAGGGCGGCACAATGGACAGCGTTGAATTCCTTGAAGCTCCCAAAGAATTCCAAAAAGAAGTTGAATACAACGACATTGTTGTTTCGCCGTCTCAGCTTAACCTCAGAATCGACGGTGCAAAAGCTCTTGACCTTCAGGAAACCGAATTTGAAGGAACGAAAGTACTTAAAATGTCCCGCGCAAGCGGTCAAAACGGCAAATGGGCTGTTGACGGCTGGAACATCGGCGGCAGAGGCGTTGTTTTGGATTATTACAACTACGTAACAATTTATATGTACGTGGACGACCCCGAACTGAAAACAAAGGATTGCACGCCCTATTTCAACATTTATCAAACGTCAAAGGGCGGCACATCGCTCAGCACGGATACAAAGCTCACGCCCAACGCATGGCAAAGAATTTCGCTGAGCCTTAAAAACGCGCAAGACAAAGCGGTTGCGCTGGAAGCCTTGAAGCAATATCACTTCCGTCCTCTCGGCAAAGACCAAGAAGTTGAAAACTTCGACGGCGTAACTCTTTATGTGGAAAAGCTTGTCTTCTCTGCGGAAAACCCCGGCGATTGGGTTGATTTGAGCGCAAAGGTTACCGAAATTGCCGTGGACGGCACACCCATTGCGGATTTTTCAAAAGACGTGCTTGAATATAACGTGGAACTTCCCTACGGCACAACCGAAATTCCCACGGTTACGGCAAAAACAAACGTTGACGGCGCAACCGTTGAAATTACTCAAGCGGACGACGTAAACGGCACGGCAACCGTTGTTCTTAAAGGCGAAACCGAAGAAAAAGACGTTACATACACAATCAAATTCGACGTGTTCGACGGAATCCGCCTTACGGGCTTTAAGGTTGGCGAAGATTCCTATGAAATTGAAAGCGAAAAGAAAGATTATACTGTTGATATTCCCGCAAACGCAACCGAAGTGCCCACAGTTACGCCGATATACGAAGGCAACCCCGAAAAAATCTCCGTAATTCAAGCGTCGAGCCTTACCGACGAAGCAAATATCATACTCGAAAAAGACGACGGTAGCGAAGTATATCACATTGCTTTCGTAAAATTGCGCAATATCGAAGAAGAATATAAGTTCGCAAATAATATTCTTTACGTCAGCGCGCACGGAAGCGGCGATAAAGACGG
>CAZJCI010000118.1:0-7335 GCA_964544455.1 uncultured Oscillospiraceae bacterium | reverse complement strand
GCCAACTTGCATATTTCCCACACATCATCTTTAAGCGGTTCTACCATACAAGTCGCAATCACATTGTCGTCATTGTCAACCGCAAAAAATGCCATGGAGCCTTTTTCTATCAATTCGTCAATATGGTCCATAGAATATTGGTCGAACGATTCAATGTAATACAATTTTGTCAACCACTCTGTGTTTAATCTTATAAATTCTTCACGGTATTTTTCTTCATACGGAACTATTTTCATTTCAACAACCTCATACAACTAATTTATTAGAGCAATTATATCATAAGTAAACGCCAAAAGCAATGATTTTAATTTAATTATTGTAATGAATTTTTTTTACAATTCACATTATCACTAAGTGTTAAGCAGATATATTTCATTTGTGTAAATTTTTTATCATATCTGATATTTTAATCAATCGTTCTTTTTCTCAATATACATCCAAATATGTTTAACGTTAACACAATATCCTTTGCCGAATGTTTCCGAGTATTGAATAAGTAATCGGTTGTTATCATTTTTATCTTTTAATACAATATTGTTGGAATAATAACACGGCCCTGTTTTATGACCGATATAGCACCCTTCATCCCACTTATATCCGTCTTCGGATGTATATACCACAAAACCTGCCATTGCCATATTTCTTCCGTGAGCAATATAAACGCCGTTCATCTTTGCAACTTGCGGATTGCGTATACCGTCCTTTAAAAAGCATACTTCCGGTTTTTCCCATGTTTTGCCGCAGTCTTTCGAAACAATATGATCCATGTTTTGCTCGTCCAATGAATTATAGGTATATACATGAAGTGTACCGTCGTCATCAAACAGCATAGAACCGTAGGCTCTGCCCAAAGTCGGAATAGGTACAATGCATAATTCCTCAAAACTTTCTCCGTAGTTATGACTTGTAAATATTCGATACAAATGTTCTTCTTTTGCGCCTATAAAATCGCCCGTGCCGTCATTACAAAACTCAAGCACATATATAACGCCGTTATAAAAGCAAGCGTCATAAACTCTGCCTTTATAAGAACACAACTCTTTTGCTTCCGTCCAAGTTTTTCCTGCGTCAAAACTCGTAACAGTCATAGGCGTATCCCAAGGCATACAAAGCTTTTCCGCGTCATTTCGCAAACATATCGCAACAATTCTTCCGTCATCGCACGCAACGGCTTTTTCAACCGAAATAACGTATATTCCGTCATAAAGAGATTTTTTCGAATACGGAAGTTCATAAACGTCGGAATATGTTTCACCGCCATCTTCCGAAAGTCGGTATTCAACCCAACCGAACGTCGAATGTCCGCTGTATTTTTCGGCACTGCAATTTGAATTAAAACATATAATTTTTCCGGGAGCATATTCAGCCATTGCGTGAGTCATATGTCCGCTTCTGTTTTTGCTTTGGTTGTCAACATAAAGCGCGGGTTCGCTGAATTTTATCGTATAATTTTTTCTTTCTATTTCCTTAATCATTTTAATTAACCGTCCTTTTTAAATATATTTTTCGAAACATTCAAAACTTCTTTACTTTTTTCATATACAAAACCCCAATCCGCACCTACAAAAATCATATCGGGGTTCGTATCCGACCATATTTTTATATCGTCATTTTTAAATCCGCCCGCAATGCCCACACATTTTCCGTGACTTTTTAATATACATACGGTTTGTTTTATTTTTTCCGTTGTCTTTTTTCCGAAAACATTCAAAAATTCTCCCAACGAACCGGATAAATCATTCGGTCCGATAATAAATCCGTCAATATACGGTATATTTATAATTTTTTCCAAATCTTTTATCATATCCGTATGCTCAATTTGAACAAACCTGCATAGGTCAAGGCTTTTTTCTTCCGCGTATTCTTTAGCGTCAACAGCCCCGTAACCAATAGCTCTGAGCGGTCCGAATCCTCTCGTACCCAACGGCGGATACAATGTCATTTTAATTAATTCTTCGACTTCACTTGCGGATTTTACCATAGGAAAAATTATTCCGTCGGAGCCCATTTCAAGAATTTTTTTCGTTGCAGTAAGGTCGTTTTGCGGTAGCCGTACAACAGACGGAATACCGACGGATTTTGCGGCGTTCAAGTGGCAAAGAACTTCTTTATAACTCATATATGTATGTTCCGTATCAATCCACACGCAGTCATATCCCACATTTCCTATTATTTCGCATAAGCATGGGTCTGTAAGACTTACCAACGTTCCTATAATTTTTTCTTTTCTGTTGATTTTATTGCGTAACTCATTCATAGGTTTTACCTCGCTTCCCATATTGATATTTAATCACAAAGAATTGCAATATTCAATTACGATTTTTGCAAAAAAGCTTGCAATTCTTGCAAATTTATGATATTCTTATATTACGAGGTGGTAATGTGCAAAATCTTTTTGAATATTATATTGAAAGCGATAATTTTCATTTTAAATACGCAAAAGGAAAACCTGCCGTTGAAAATCAAGAATACCATAATTATAACGAAATTGTTTTTTTCATTGACGGAGAATCTTTTTTTATTTCTAAAAACATTCAGCAACCGCTGGTTCACAACAGTATTGTTATAATTCCCAAAGAGCATTTTCATCAATTTTGCGTAAGCGCACCCGAAAGCTATGTTCGCTGTATATTGGGATTTTATGCAGATTCGGAAATAAAGAATGTCGTCGGTCAAACAATGGATACAATAAAGGTAATAAATATACCTAACGAAAAAATATTTTCCGTTTTTAAAAATCTGATTTATATTGTTGAAAGTTCGCTTAACGATGAAGAAAAACGTATTTTTATACACAGCTCGTTATTACAATTATTAATATATTTCAAAAAATACCTTTCCGAAACAGTTTCAAGCAACAATATTTTATCGCCCATCATAATACGCACTCTTAATATCATTGATGAACAATATACCGAAAACATTTCAATAAAAAATATTGCAAAGCAGTTGTATGTTTCACAATCTGCGCTTGCACATAAATTCAGCATGGAAATGAACATTCCGATATACCAATACATAACAAAAAAACGACTTGCGGAAGCTCATAAGCTGATACGCCAAGGCGAAAAACTTAACAATGCCGCAAGAATAAGCGGATTTAACGATTATTCCACTTTTTACAGACTTTATAAAAAATACTACAAATAGCCAAAGGAATAATTGTGTTTCATAATTTAAATACCGCTTCTTACTCGACATAAAACTATATATGTATATTTCCGTTAATTTCACAAGGATTCTTTTTAAATTCGCTCGGCGTTTGATTCATATGCTTCAAAAAAACTCTGTTAAAACTTCGTATGCTTCCGAATCCCGATGAATAGGCAATTTCAGTAAAGCTATCGTCTGTTTCAAGCATTTTTACAGCCGCATAATGACATCGCAACGAATTAATATACGTTGTAAAACTGACTTTTGCGTTGCATGCAAATTTTCTGCCCAAAGTTGCGGCGTTAATGCCGATTTTTTTGGCAACGTCTTCAAGGGTAATTTGTGTTGTAAAACTTTCGTTGGCAATGCTTAACGCTTGAAAAAAAACATCGTCATAAAGACGAACGCCTTTTGAAAAAGAACACTTATGTTTTATTTCCGCACATATCGGCGCAATGCAAGCAAGCGCGTCAATAATGTCCACCGAGTTTTTTTCACAAGGTAAAATTTTGTCCGTTATGGCAACAGCTTCCGACGATATTTCAAAACGCTTGGAGTCCGAACCGTTCGAAACCAAAAATTTAAAAAAATCCGATGCAATATTTGAAGAAAACATCAAAACATGACATTTACTGTTATCATCTGTATAAAAGGAATGCGGTTCAAACGGCATAACAAAGCAAGCAAAGCCGGCGTCAATATTATATTTTTCATCACCGATTTGCATTTTTACCATTCCTTCGCTAACAATCACAAATTCCATTTCAATGTTCACATGAAGCGGAGCAGAAACATTTGTATGTCTCTGCGATGTCAGTAATTTTTCCGATTTGAAGTTTTTGTCAACAAGAATGCATTCCATAATAATCCTCTGAGTAATCAAATATTGTCTATATATTATAAAGAAAATGTCTTGAAAAGTCAAGAGGTATTTGATATAATCTTCAAAAAGAGGTATTTTATATGAAATTAATATTGCTATGGATTGGATTGTTTTTAAGCACAACTTTTTCGCTTGTTTTAAACAAAAAATGCAGTAGAATAATGTTAGGAAAAGGTTATATAGGTCAAGCGGCTTTTGTTTTCTTAAACTCCGTTTTTTCCTGCTTTGTTTATTTGGCGTATAACGGGTTCATTCTCCAACTGAATTTGTCCTCCGTTTTGCTTGCCGGTTTATATGCTTTTTTTTGCATCATTTCCGTTACGCTCGGAATTATCGTCTATCAATATGCCGACGTTGCAAGCATAAATATAGCTAAAAGTTCCTTAACTTTAATCACAACATTTTTTGTCGGTCTGATTTTTTTTAAAGAGCAATTTACCGTAATTAAAGTTATTCGAGTTGTTTTGATGATTTTTGCAGCGCTTTGTGTATTTATCGATAGCAAAAATGAATCGCAAAATATAAGAATAAAAAATGAAAATCATAATTTCTTAAAATTTATATTAATTATGGCGGCTCTTATCCCGGTTGGGTGCTATTCAACCGTTCAAGCCAAACTTGCCAACTCCGAAACTTTGATTCCAAACATAAATTCCTATTTTTTTATGACAAACCTTGCTATGGTTGTTTTTTCGTCGGCTTGCATATTACTCTGTTTTTTTAAAAACAAATCTTCGGTTTTTAATTGTTTTGCAAGTTTCGGAACTCGAGGTCTGTTCACAATGATTGCGCTTGCGATTAATTCAAGCATTTCCGCACTTATTGGCGTTTTTATTTTAAAATATATTGATATTTCCGTATATTCCCCGGTAAGTTCTGCACTTACAATACTTTGTTCGGCATTTATATCTTTTTTATTAAAAGAATTTCCCGGAAAGCTTGCAATTTTTGCGATAATTTTGGCTTTATTTGCCGTAATTATATAAGTCCGAAATTGCAGTTCCGATTGAAAATTTCAATAAATAAATCATTATTAAATATTGTGTAATACGAAAGGAGTAAACCATGTACAATTACAGCAATTCTTCAATTATTTACGTTTCGCCATCGCACGGAGACGATTCGGCATTTAACGGTCTTTCACCGACAAACGACAAAAACGGAAACGGTCCGTTTAAAACTCTCGAAAAAGCCCTTACAAGCATAGGTCAACGCAGAATTACAGGCTTTATGCGACCGATGATAATTTCAATAACAGAAGATATTTATCTTGAAAACACAATATCCCTCTCACTTGATAAAGCCGATATGTATCATTATACTTCAGGAAACGCTATAACCATAGAATCTTTCGGAACCAGAAAAAGGATTATCGGGGGAATAAAAATAGACGGTTGGAAACACGATGTTTTTAACGGTCAAAAATGCATATCTGCAACTCTCCCCAAAAAAAGCGACGGAAAATCTTGGAATTTAACCGATTTGTTTGTAAACGGAAAACGAGCCGATAACACAAGATATCCTGCCGAAGGAATGCTAAAATGCCTTGAAACCGAAAACAATATAACTAACGGAGAATTGGCGTTATTTCGTTCGTCAAAATGGTTTATAGCAAAAAAAGAAGATTTGGAAAAAATCGACGGTATAGAAAACGCCACCGTTAATTTCTATCATTATTGGATTGACGAACATACTCCAATTGAAAGTTATGATAAAGAAAGCGGGAAATTGGTGATGAAATATCCGTCCCGCTTTATGATTTCAACAATGTACGAACCCGAAGAAAATACGTCTGCACTCAATTATTATCTTGAAAATGTTCCGTCAATGTTTCAAAAGAAAAACGAATGGTATTTTGATAAAAAAAGCCAAAAAGTGTATTATATACCTGAAGATTCAAATATTAATCTTAAAGAAATTGTGGCATATACTCCAACTGTCGAAAAACTATTTGATTTTTGCGGAAACACATATGAAAAAATCACCGATATAAAACTTTCAAACCTTGAACTGTTGTGTACCGGAAGCAACTATGTAAGTAAGTACGAAAGAACTTTAACAGCAAAAGAAGGACCAAAAGAAATATACGAATATAAATATTTTGACGATGAAAACATCGGATATGCGTCCGATATTCAATCCGCTTGTTGGGCTCATGGCTCCGTCTGTTTCGAATACGCACAAAGATGTTCGGTTGAAAACTGTTTAATACATCACACAGGTACATACGGCATCGAAATAAAATCAGGTTGCAACGGAATAAGAATCGAAAATAACGAGTTTTCGGATATGGGCGCAGGCGGCGTTAGAATATTCGGTGGGAAATTCGGTTGCGAAGAACAGGACATAACAAACCATTGCATCGTAAGAAAAAACAAAATATCAAATTGCGGAAAGAAAATAGCGGCAGGTTGCGGAATTCTTTTATGTCACGCAAGCGAAAATGAGATTTCCGAAAATGAAATATGTTATACGGATTATACAGGTATTTCGGTAGGTTGGGTTTGGGGATATGCCGAAAGTGCTTCTTTCGGAAATATAATTCGCTCAAACCACATTCACCATATCGGAATGGGGCGACTTTCCGATATGGGAGGAATCTATCTTTTGGGAAAACAGCAGGGAACAGTTGTTTCGTATAATCGAATTCACGATGTAAACAGTGCTCATTACGGCGGGTGGGGGATATATACCGACGAAGGCTCAAGCTTTATTACAATCGAAAACAATGTTGTTTATAACACAAAGTGCGAATCTTTTCACCAGCATTACGGTTCATATAATGTTGTACGAAACAATATTTTTGCATTGGGTGCCGGTTGTCTAAGAACAAGTCAGCCTGAATCGCACGACGGCGTGTGTTTTGAAAATAATATTTTTGTTACCGACGGAGCTCCGATTTACGGGGAATGTACGCGCTTAACGTGTTTGAATTCAAAAAACAATCTAATTTGGGATATATCGTCAGACGTACCGATTATGCAAACGGATATGTTCGGCGAAAAATGGAATCTTGAACGGCTTAATAATAATTCTTTGGAATTAGGAAGCGTAATTGACAATCCGGAATTTTTAAATATTCAAGAATACGATTTTACCGTCGGTCAAAATTCACCGGCAATAAAGCTTGGCTTTAAACCGATTACGGGATTTACGGCAAATGGCAAAGAATAACAAAACGGCTGTATCGCAAGGAGATACAGCCGTAAATTTAAATTTATAAAGAGTCAAGTTCAAAAATAACGCCGTCGCAAGCGGGAATCGCTTCAATATTTCCGTAAAAAATATCGGAAATTTTA
>CAZJCI010000117.1:0-7416 GCA_964544455.1 uncultured Oscillospiraceae bacterium | reverse complement strand
CGGAATGTCGGAAGATGAAATTGATAAATATATTAATCAAATTGCTCTTTCCGGCGCTTTGGATTTTATTGAAAAATATGAAAGTAAAAGCGACGGTGACGCTTCCGGAATAATCGGTCATTTCGGACTCGGTTTTTATTCGGCGTTTATGATAGCCGATAAAGTTGAACTCATTTCAAAATCTTATCGCGGCGGTAAAACAACAAAATGGACCGGATTTGATACGTGCGATTATACAATGGAAGAAACAACCGAAAGAACTCAGCAAGGCACCGATGTTATTCTTTATATTAACGATGACGAAAACGAATATCTTAACGGCGGAAAGATAAAATCCATACTTGAAAAATTCTGTGCCTTTATGCCGATTGAAATTTATTTTACCGACATTGTTGAAGAGGAAAATAAAAAGCAAGAAAAAGAAAAGAAAAAAGCCGAAAAACCCGAAAATAACGAATCGGACGAAAATGTTACCGAAAGCGTTGAACTTCCGATAAACGACACAACGCCGCTTTGGCAAAAAAAGCCGTCCGATTGCACTCCGGAAGAGTATAATGAATTTTATAAAAAAGTGTTCATGGATTACAAAGATCCGTTGTTTTATGTTCATATCAATGCCGACTATCCGCTTAATTTTAAGGGAATTTTATATTTTCCGAAAATCAATACCGAATACGGCGCAATTGAAGGACAGGTAAAATTATATTACAATCAAGTTTTTGTTGCCGATAATATTAAAGAGGTAATTCCGGATTATTTGATGGTAATGAAAGGCGTACTTGACTGTCCCGAACTTCCCTTAAACGTTTCAAGAAGCTATTTGCAGGCAAATGGGTATGTTAATAAAATATCCGCGCATATTGTTAAAAAACTCTGCGATAAATTAAATTCCATGTTTAATTTGGAACGTGAAAAATTTGAAGCAATGTTGCACGACATAAAGCCTTTTATTGAATACGGCTGTATGAAAGACGCTAAATTTTATGATAAAATTAAAAATATTATTCTTTTTAAAACCACGGACGGAAAGTATCTTACTCTGAAAGAATATTCGGAAACCGAAAATTTTGAAAAAGAAATTTTTTATACCGACGACGCTATTCGGCAATCAAGATATATTTCTATGTTTAAAAAAGAGAATATTGAAGTTGTTTCGTTTGATTCGGCAATCGATACGCAATTTATTTCTTTTCTTGAAAGTAAGTTTGTTGCGGAAGAAAGTTTTAAAGACGTAAAATTTTCAAGAGTTGACGCAGGTATTTCCAAAGCGCTTAAAGCCGACGGTGAAGTTGGCGATAACCAAAAACTTTGCGATTTCTTTAAAACCGCGCTTGCAATGGATGAAAATTCAAAAATAACCGCCGAAAGGCTTAAAGATTCCGAAATTCCCGCAATGCTTAACCTTACGGAACAATCGCGACGTTTTTCGGAAATGATGAAAATGTACTCCGGCGGCGAAAACGGCGGTATGCCTGTGGAAGAAACTCTTGTGTTGAATCTTTCCAATCCTTTAATCGAAAAAATCGCTTGCGGTATTGAAAATGAAGAACGCAAAGAGATAAACGAATCGCTTGCCAAACAGATTTACAGTCTTGCGCTTATTGCTCAACGTCAGCTTTCGGCGGACGAATTGAAAAACTTTATTTCGGAAAGCGCAAAACTCTTTGAAAAACTTTAATATCGGTGTTGCTATGTTTTATATATTTGACATGGACGGAACGCTTATCGATTCGATGCCGTCATACGGAGGAGCAATTATAAAATTTTTGGAAATGAATAAAATTACGTATCCGAAAGATATTTTAAAAATTGTTACTCCGTTGGGGTATGCCGGAGCGGCAAATTATTTTATTGAAAATCTTGATTGCCGCTTTTCGGTTGAAGAAATTTGCAATGATTTTAAGCAGTTGATGCTTGACGATTATTTATATAAAATTCAAGCTAAAAGCGGCGTAACGAAAACGTTGAAAGCGTTAAAATCAAAATCCGATTCTTTAAGCGTATTAACAGCATCACCGCACCAAACGCTTGATCCTTGCCTAAAAAGACTTGGAATATATGACCTTTTTGACAAAGTTTGGTCATGCGAAGATTTTGGAATGACAAAAGCGGATACGGAAATATACCGACAAGCCGCAAAGATTCTCGGAACAACTGTTGAAGAATGCATTTTTATCGACGACAATTACAACGCCGTTTGCACCGCAAAAAAAGCGGGTATGACTGCTTACGGTATTTATGACGATTCTTCCAAAGAATATGTTGAAGATATGAAAAGCATTTCGGATAAATATTTGTATACATTCGAAGAATTATTGCAATAAAAGCGACCAAAGCAAACATTTTATTTTTTATTATTCATAGAATTATATTAATTGTGAAAAGTCCTGTGTAAAATAAATGAAATTACACGGGACTTTTAATTATGATTTCCGTAAATTTACATTTTTTGCAGATTTTTCACAGTTGTTAAAGAAAAGTGCTCAAACGTATGTATATATTGAAATTGCGCTAATTTAATTAGGAAAAATTATGCTTAATTATCTATGTTTGGAAAAAGCGGAAAAAATATTGCATTGAAATTTCTTTTACAATTCTGTATAATTGAGGCATAGAAAGAAAGGGGGTTATAAAAATGAAAAAAATTCTTTCTATAGTAGCCGTTTCGGCATTTGCTTCAATTTTTACGGTTATAGGCGCACAAGCGGCAAATAACGCCTACATTCAAGAACAATTGCCGTATAATGCAGATATTTTGAAAAATTGTTGCGACTTTCAATCATTAACCGAATCGGTGGAAATTTCGAATAACATTGATGATTTATTGGAGATGTTAAAAAATCGTTGTTGCATTAAATTTAAGTGTGACTGCTATAACGGTGAAAAAGAGGATAGTAAAGACAACAATGACAAAAATGAAGACAGCATTCCTCCCGAACAGGATTACTCCGATAAATTTACACCCGAAAATGAAAATACCAGCAATGAAGAAAACATTTTTGGCAACAACGATGAAAATTCCACTGAAAATACAGAAATATCGGCGTTTGCTCAAGAGGTCGTTAATTTGGTTAACAATGAACGGACCAAATACGGCTTGTCGGCATTATCTTCACAAAATGTTTTATTAAACAATGCCGCTTACACAAGGGCATGTGAGCAAGCGAAAACGTTTTCACACACACGTCCCAACGGAACATCTTGGACAACGGTTCTTAATGATAACGGAATTAATTACAGTAATGCCGGAGAAAATGTTGCTTACGGTCAGTCAACGCCAAAAGAAGTTATGGAAGCATGGATGAATTCCACAGGTCATAGGGAAAACATACTGAATCCGAACTACTCCGAAATAGGCGTGGGAGTTTATTCGGATAACAATACGCTTTATTGGTCGCAACTCTTCATTAATTAAATTCAAAATAAGCGTATTGAATAACTAAGTGTGCGGAAAAATCCGCACACTTAATTTTATATTCATAAAATGTATGTTGCAAAATTCGATTTTATGTGATAAAATAAATGCAGTTTTGTTATGAAAGGATATTATAAGTGGAAAAATATACCAACAGTTTTGAAATGACTGAAAATTTATATTTGGAAGTGCTAAATAAAATGGTTCCGCAAGGGCGGTATGCCGCGTATGCCATAGCAACCGTTGTTCTTGCGATCAGCTCTTTTGTTATGTTTATCGGAAAAAACTTTAAAGTCGGCATCATTTGGTTCTTGCTTGCACTTTTTCTTGCAACATACGGATTTTTGGGAGTATCTTTAAAAGCCAAAAAAATTTATAGGCAAAGTTTTTCAAACTTATGTGATACAAACGGAAAATTTTGGAAAAAAACCGAGTTTTTCGAAAAAACATTCAAAATAAGCGAACCTACATCCAAAGCTACTTTTAATTATTCCGATATTCTTGGCGTAAACGAATCCAAAAACTGTTATATTTTTATGATGAAAGATAAAAAATTGCTTTTTGTTAAAAAAGGGTGTTTTGCCGATACCACAGACAAGGATTTTATTGATTTTTTAAAAGAAAAATGTAATGTAAAAGATTAAACAAAAAGCATCATTCGTACAACTTCAACAGTTTTTAAATTATTTTTTCATAAATCAGCGAGGTATTTATTTTGAAAAAAATTACAAGTTTTACGGTTGACCATACAAAAATCTCCGAAGGAATGTATATTTCAAGAATCGACGGAGATATCACTACGTACGATTTACGAATGAAAAAACCGAACAGCGGCGATTACATAACAGTCAGCGCAATGCATACTATGGAGCATATGTTTGCAACGTTTATTCGAAATTCTTCCATATCGGACGATGTAATATATTTCGGTCCGATGGGCTGTCAAACGGGATTTTATCTTCTAATCAGAAATGCCGACAATATTCGTGTTTTTTTCGAAATAAAAAAAGTTTTGGCAGATATAATTTCTTATGACGGAGAAGTTTTCGGAAATTCCGAAATTGAATGCGGAAATTATAAAACATTGAATTTGGAGTCGGCACGCATCGAAGCCGAAAAATATCTTAAAATTTTGGATAAATTCGAAGATATGACCTTTTCATATCCCAATTAACGAAATTAATAAAGTTGTTTTTACATAAAAGAAATATAATGCTGTTAATTTTTTAACAACATTGTGCTATAATCCAATTGTTATAACCTGACATGAAGAATTTTCCGATGTGGAAGGTGTGGTTAATTTATATATTGATGCCGGAAGATAGTTTATATCGTCGGTGTGTTTAAGTTTGCCGCTCTTTGCCCCAAGCAATGGCGGCAATATTTATTTTAGAGGTACTTATGAAACTAAATTTGCATTCTACGCGCAAAATCGACTTAATGTGGTGGATTATATTGCTGATTCTTCCAATCATAGCTTCAATTTTTGCACTGTGCATGGGGACGTTTGAGGTATCCGTGAAAGATGTAATTAAGTCGGCAATAGGTAATCTGTTCCACGGAGAACTGCTTGAACCGCGAGCGGAGTATGTACTTTGGAAAAGTCGTCTTCCGCGAATACTGTTGGCTTTACTTGTCGGTGCGGGACTTTCAGTTTCCGGTTGCTCTTTTCAAAGTTTATTTTCCAACCCGCTTGCAACACCGGACACGCTTGGCGTCGCTTCGGGCGCAACGTTTGGAGCCGCGCTTGCTTTGCTTGCGGGATTCGGAATGTTTGGCGTTCAATTATTATCCTTCATTTTCGGAATTTGTGCGGTTATTCTAACAATTCTTTCCGGAAGCGGCAAAAACAAAAAAGGACTTGAAAGCGTCGTTTTGGGAGGAATTATGATAGGTTCGCTTTTTTCGGCACTTATCGCTTTGATAAAATATACAGCCGATACGGAAAGTCAACTTCCCGCAATCGAATACTGGCTTATGGGAAGCTTTAATTCCGCAAACTTTGATGTTCTTAAATTGGGCGCACCGCCGATAATATTTGGGATTACCGTTTTGTTTTTAATTAGATGGAGAATGAATCTGTTACCGTTAAGCGATGAAGAAGCAATATCTTCCGGAGTAAACATTAAGCTCTTGCGCACTATAGTTATTATTTGCGCCACAATGATAACCGCTTCATGCGTTTCTATGAGCGGTCAGGTTGGTTGGATTGGGCTTTTGGTCCCTCATATGTGCAGAATGAAATTCGGCAACGACCACACCGTCATCCTCCCCGCTTCCGTATTTTTGGGAGCGGCATTTATGACAGTTGTGGACACTGTTGCACGAACAATTACATCGGCGGGGCTTCCTCTTTCGGTTTTAACGGCAATAATCGGAGCACCGTTTTTTATCGTACTTATGCGAAAAAACGACACTTTATAAAAATCCGAAAGGCTAAAATATGTTATTGGAAATAAAAAACTCTTCATTTTCTTACTTCAAAAACAAGCCGATTATCAAAAATTTGAGTTTTTGCGCACAAAGCGGCGATCTTATTGCAATTTTAGGACCGAACGGTGCGGGAAAAACGACTTTGTTAAAGTGCATTATGGGCTTTTTAAAATTAGATAACGGTGTTTGCACAATAGACGGAAAAGACATTCGTAAAATTTCCTCAAAAAAGTTTTGGAACAAAGTATCTTATGTCCCGCAAGCAAAAGGAAACGAATCAACTTTGCTTGTTGAAGACGCTATTCTTTTGGGAATGACATCAGATATTGCTTATTTTTCAACTCCGCACGAAAAAGAACGAGTTAAAGTAAAAAACATTGCTGAAACTTTGGGAATAACTTATTTGCTTGACCGAAAGTGTAATCGTATAAGTGGCGGCGAATTGCAGATGGTTCTTATTGCAAGAGCGCTTGCTTCCGAACCGCAAATTATTATTTTGGATGAGCCGGAATCAAATCTTGATTTCAGGAATCAACTTATTGTTTTGAATACTCTTTCAGATCTTGCCGTCAAAGGAATGTGCGTTATATTTAATACGCATTATCCTGAGCATGCTTTAACAAGAGCAAATAAATCCTTAATCATTGACAAAAGCGGACAAACTGTATTTGGAAATACAGAAACGGTGGTTACGGAGAATAACATAAAACGCGCATTCGGTGTAAACACGATTATTAACGAAATAGAAACGCCGGGAAATGTTTATAAAAATATTATTCCTTTGGAAATATCCGATTATTGTTCAAGCGAAACCGTTTTAGAGGTTAAAAATGCAATTGCCGTAGTTTCGGCGATATTTTCAAATTATTCTCTTGGTAATCGAATAAACGAAATTTTTGCCAAATACGGCGATTATATAATAGGCAGAATGGGAATGCCCTATCAAAAAGGTAATGTCTATATTATTAACTTGACATTGGACGCTCCGATAAACAAAATAAATAATTTAAAGCAGGAATTATCCGTTCTTCCGGAAATTAGCGTAAAAGTAACAATTTCGAAAAAATAATAGAATAGAGTGATAATTATATGGTAGCTTCATTAATCGACAAACTCAGAAAACAAAATAAGCTTAGTTTAAACGAATGGATTGAAATATTAAATAATTATACATATGAAGACAAAACATATGCCGAAAATATGGCCCGTGAAATAACAATATCGAATTTTGGAAAAGAAATATATTTCAGAGGAATAATCGAATATACGAATTATTGCAAAAATGATTGCTATTATTGCGGTATACGTCGCTCTAACAGATGCATTTCCAGATATAGGCTTTCCGCACAGGATATATTTGAATGTGCCCAAGACGGTTATTCTTACGGATTCAGAACCTTTGTCTTGCAAGGTGGAGAAGACCCTTATTTTAACGATGAAATTCTTTGCGCCATTATCGGCAAATTAAAAAAAGAATTCTCCGATTGCGCGGTTACGCTTTCGTTGGGTGAACGCAGTTATCAATCGTATAAAAGATTATTCGATGCAGGTGCTGACAGATATTTACT
>CAZJCI010000116.1:0-7431 GCA_964544455.1 uncultured Oscillospiraceae bacterium | reverse complement strand
CATATGCAAATATTCCGCAAATTATTCTTAAAGGTGCGGATTGGTTTTCTTCAATGGGAACGGAAAACTCCAAGGGAACAAAAGTATTTGCTCTCGGCGGTAAAATAACAAACACCGGTCTTGTCGAAGTTCCTATGGGCACAACACTCCGTGAAATCATAGAAGAAATAGGCGGTGGAATTCCCAACGGCAAAAAATTTAAAGCCGCACAAACAGGCGGTCCTTCCGGCGGATGTATTCCCGCGTCTTTAATAGATACGCCAATCGATTATAACAATCTTATTGAAATCGGATCCATGATGGGCTCGGGCGGTCTTATTGTTATGGACGAAGATACTTGTATGGTTGACATAGCCCGTTTCTTCCTCGACTTTACCGTTGATGAAAGCTGCGGAAAATGTACTCCTTGCCGTATCGGAACAAAACGACTTCTTGAATACCTCGATAAAATCATTTCAGGCAACGCAACTCTTGAAGATCTCGACACCCTTGAGGAGCTTTGCTATCATATCAAAAAAGCGTCGCTTTGCGGTCTTGGTCAAACAGCACCGAATCCCGTAATTTCCACACTAAGATATTTCAGAAACGAATATGTCGCTCACATTGTTGATAAAAAATGTCCTGCCGGCGTATGTAAATCTCTTCTGTCGTTTGAAATTGATGCGGATAAATGTAAAGGTTGTTCCGCATGTTCAAGAGTATGTCCCGCCGACGCTATCAGCGGCGTAATCAAGCAACCGTTTACCATCGATAAAAATAAGTGTCTTAAGTGCGGCGCTTGTATTGAAAAGTGTAAATTCGGCGCTATTGTTAAGAAATAAGGAAGGTGAAAATATAAAATGGCAAATGTTGTAATAAACGGCAGAGAATATAGCGTTGCCGACGGCTCAACCATTCTTGAAGCCTGCAGAGCCGCTTCCGTTGAAATTCCAACGCTCTGTTATATGAAAGAAATTAACGAAATCGGTGCTTGCCGTATTTGTCTTGTGGATTGTGCAATGAAAGTCGGCGGTCCCCGTAAGTTGGTTGCCGCTTGCGTTATGCCCGTTTCCGAAGGAATGGAAATACTCACAAATACCGAAGAAGTTTTAAAGGCTCGTAAAACAAACCTTGAGCTTATGCTGTCAGATCACGAAAAAAAATGTCTTTCATGTATTCGTAACCAAAACTGTGAACTTCAAAAGCTTTGCCGCGAATATGGCGTAGAAGAAGACAGAATCGGAGGTATGGCTAACGATTTTGCCCCCGATACTTCCACACCGTGGCTTGTTCGCGAAAACAACAAATGTATTAATTGCCGCAGATGTACCGCTGTTTGTAAATTTCAGCAAGGCGTCGGCGTAATCGGTTCAAACGACAGAGGATTTGATACTCACATTGGTTGTGCTTTCGAAACTCCCCTTGCCGATTCCGCATGTATCGCTTGCGGTCAATGCACGGTTGTATGTCCCACCGGAGCTCTCCACGAAGTTGACGATACCGATAAAGTTCTTGCAGCTCTAAACGACCCCTCAAAGCATGTTGCAATATGTGCCGCACCTTCCGTAAGAGCAGCTCTTGGCGAAGCTTTCGGATTCGAACCCGGCACGGACGTTGAAGGTAAAATGATTGCCGCCATGAAACGTCTCGGATTCGACGGCGTATATGATATGAATTTCACGGCAGACCTTACTATTATCGAAGAAGCCCACGAACTTATAGACAGAATTCAAAACGGCGGAAAGCTTCCGCTTATAACTTCTTGTTCTCCGGGGTGGGTAAAATTCTGTGAGCATTATTTTCCCGATTTTGTTGATAACCTTTCATCTTGCAAATCTCCTCAACAAATGTTCGGTGCAGTATATAAAACATATTTCGCACAAAAAAATAATCTTGATCCCAAAGATATCGTATTTGTTTCATGCATTCCGTGTACGGCAAAAAAATTCGAAGTCGGAAGAGATAACGAAAGCGCAGCCGGCGTTCCTGATGTAGATATAGCAATAACCACAAGAGAGCTTGCAAGACTTATTAACAAAGCGGGCATCAATTTCAAAACTCTTCCCAATGAAAAATTCGATTCTCCGTTTGCAATCGGTTCAGGCGCAGGTGCAATTTTCGGCGCAACCGGCGGGGTTATGGAAGCCGCTCTCAGAACCGCAGCGGAAACAATTCTTAACACAACGCTCGAAAAAGTTGAATTTGAAGAAGTACGCGGAACCGAAGGAATTAAGCGCGCAACCTATAAACTCGGCGAACTCGAAGTCAATGTAGCAGTATGTTCCGGAACGGCAAACGCAAAAGAATTACTTACAAAAATTAAAAACGGTGAAGAAAACTATCATTTTGTTGAAGTTATGGCATGTCCCGGCGGATGTGTAAACGGCGGCGGTCAGCCCATACAACCTATGAGTGTTCGCGAATCCGTAGACTTAAAAGCCCTACGTGCAAGCGTGCTTTATAAGGCCGATTCCAAGCTTCCCTACAGAAAATCACACGAAAATCCCGATATAAAAACAATTTACGCTGAATTTTTGGGAGAGCCCGGTAGCCATAAGGCGCACGAAATTCTCCATACGGCATATGTAAAGCGCGGTCTTTATCCCCAAAAGTAACTTCTTTCCAACGGCGTCCTGATATTTGGGACGCCGTTTTTCATACTATTGATTTTTCAACATAAATATATACGGAAAGAATTGGAGGGATTTTAATGAAAAACAAACAAAAAATTACTGCACTTGGACTTGCTCTTACTTATGCAGGAAGCTTTTTCGGTGCAGGTTTTGTTTCAGGGCAAGAACTGTGGCAATTTTTCGGAAATTTCGGAAAAAACGGATATTTAGGCATACTGATGGCAATATTTTTATTTTTTATTTTTGGCGTCCTTATTGTAAGATTGGTTCAACTTTCCGAAAAAGAAAGTTTCGACGAAATAGTAATTCTTGGTAATTATCCCAAACTACGCAATTTATTTTCGGCAATCGTAGTTTTTATGATGTTCGGAATTTTTGTCATAATGTGTGCCGGAACAGGTGCGTTGATAAATCAAACGTTTGATTTGCCAAATTATATCGGCAGTGCCATTTTTTGTATAATTATTATGATAGCCGCTATGTTCGGGATTTTAGGTACCGTAAAAATATTTTCTTTTCTTGTGCCGTTAATGGTAATTGCAACAATTGTTATATGTTTAACAACAGTTCAAAAATACGGAATAACAATTTCAACCACTTCTTCAAACCCAAATCCCTTGCTCGGCTCGTGGTGGTTTTCCGCATTAACCTATGTTTCATATAATATTATTACGCTGATAGGCACTCTGGTTCCGGTAGGAACGCTTATAAAAAAACGTTCGTCTGTTTATACCGGAATAGCGTTGGGGTGCCTTATGGCTTTAACGGTTTCCGGCAGTATTTTGTCCGCCCTTTCAACAATGCACGAAGCTTTAAACAAAGAACTTCCAATGCTTGAAATAGCATTCAGAATTAACAACAATATAGGGATAATATATTCAATACTGTTGGTTTTCGGAATGTTCGGAACATCGCTTGCAAGTATCGTTTCAATTATAGTATATGCCGAAAATAAATTTAATTTTATTAAATCTCACAAGAATGTAACGCTATTTGCACTCGAATTGCTTGGCTTTTTGTGTAGCCTTGCAGGTTTTGGCAACCTTGTCGGTACGGTATACCCAATATTCGGATATATCGGCTTCATTATGTTGATTGCTTTAATAGGAAATTACATCTATTTGAAGTTAAAAACAGGCATATAACTACTTTTTCGTCAATGATTCAAAATTTACTGTTGTAAAACTCCGAAAAGTATGTTATAATTATTTCATAACTAAAATATCTGGAGTAATTATGATATACTGTGTTGAAGACGATAACAGCATACGAGATTTAATGATTTACACGCTTAATGCGTCAGGCTACGAAGCACGAGGGTTTGCCGACGGAAATTTGTTTTTGCAGGAACTGTTAGAAACAAAAATTAAGCCGGAACTCGTTTTACTTGACATTATGCTCCCAGGCGCAGACGGCTTGGAAATATTGAAAACAATAAAAAAAATGTCGGCAACCGCCGATATACCCGTAATAATGGCATCGGCAAAAGGAACAGAGTACGATAAAGTAATAGGTCTTGATCTCGGTGCCGACGATTATCTTGCAAAACCGTTCGGTATGATGGAAATGATTTCCCGAATAAAAGCCGTACTCCGACGAACAAGTACAAAGCCGAAAATAAAAACACTCGCAGTAGGCAACATAGAAATGAATCTTGGAGAACACACCGTTCATGTTGAAAACAAAAAAATAACTTTAACGCTTAAAGAATTTGAGTTGTTACGCCTGTTTATGGAAAACATCGGTCAAGTGTTTTCACGAGATATTCTTATGTCCCGAATATGGGGACTGGATTTTTTGGGAGAAACAAGAACAGTAGACGTCCACATAGGAACGTTAAGAACAAAACTCGGAAAATGCGGCGCATATATCGAAACCGTGCGCGGCGTCGGCTACAGAATGATTAATTCTTAAGGAGGCTGTTTATGACAGACGGTTTTATCCTGCTTGATAACAACAATAACGTAATAAGCATAAACAAGGTTGCCGCTTCCATTATCGAAGCGGACGAAAAAAGCATAAATCAACATCTTTTCAATATAATTCACAACGAAAAATCCAACAATGCAATAAAAAACGCTTTGTTGAATGACAACGGCGAAAGCTATTTTGATTCAACCTACGAAAAATACCGCATAGAAATCAATTCCGTATACAGCAATAATTCCGTTATAGGTAAAATAATACTCATCTATAATATAACCGAAAAAGAAAATTCCGAAATAATGCGCCGAGAATTCAGCGCAAATGTTTCTCACGAACTGAAAACACCGTTACAATCAATTTCCGGTTATGCGGAATTACTGAGCAACGGACTTGTTCGTACCGAAGACACAGTAAATTTCGGAGGAAAAATATATTCCGAAGCTCAAAGAATGATACACCTAATAGACGATATAATTCACCTTTCTCGGCTTGACGAAGGTGCCGGAGAAATGTCATATTCAATTGTCGATATACACAAAGTCGCGCTTGAAACTGCCGATAATCTTTCAAGCGAAGCAAAAAATGCCGATGTTGAAATAATTGTCAGCGGAACAAAATCCGAAATTTCCGCCATTCCTCATTTAATTGTAGGAATATTGTTTAATTTGTGCGACAACGCCATAAAATATAACAAAAAAGGCGGTAAAGTATATATTGACATACAAAACCGCCAAGACTATATTCGTGTTTCGGTAAAAGATACAGGCATCGGTATTCCGAAAGAAGATTTCGCACGAATTTTTGAGCGATTCTACCGAGTAGATAAGAGTCATTCCAAGGAAGTCGGCGGAACCGGACTCGGACTCTCCATTGTTAAGCATGCAGCAATAATACATAATGCCAAACTTGAATTGGAAAGCACGCTTAACGTGGGAACCACAGTAACCGTGATATTTCCCAAACAATAACTTCTTGTTTTACATAGATTTTACATAAGCGTGATATTGAATTTTATATAATAATATTAAAATTACTATGTTAAACAATGTAAAAGGAGAATAAAAATGAGTATTTTCGATTTACTTACAATGATTGGCGGTTTATGTATGTTTATTTTCGGTATGGACGTAATGGGAAAATCTCTTGAAAGAAGCGCAGGCAACAAGTTGCGTGATATTTTGGGAAAATTCACCACAAACAAAATAGCAGGTTTCCTTACAGGCGTCTGCGTAACAGCAGTAATTCAAAGTTCTTCCGCAACAACGGTAATGGTCGTAGGTTTTGTTAACTCCGGAATTATGAATTTAAGCCAAGCAACCAACGTAATTCTCGGTGCGAATCTCGGCACAAGCGTAACGGCGTGGATACTCAGCTTAAGCGGTATAAACGGCGAAGGCAATATATTAATACAAATGCTGAAGCCGTCTTCATTCACTCCTATTCTCGCTTTAATCGGCATTATTTTATATATGTTCAACAAAAGCGAAAGAAAAAAAGATGTCGGTGCAATACTTTTGGGATTCGCAACGCTTATGTACGGAATGGAAACAATGTCCGCTTCCGTTAGCGGTCTTTCGGGAAACGAATCGTTCCGCAATATTCTCACAATGTTTGACAATCCCATACTCGGAATGTTCACAGGACTTGTTCTCACTGCAATAATACAATCAAGTTCCGCATCCGTTGGCATTTTGCAGGCACTAAGCTCCACCGGTGCAATTTCCCTTGGCGCGGCAATACCGATTATAATGGGACAAAATATAGGTACATGTATCACCGCATTACTTTCGGCGATTGGAGCAAATAAAAATGCAAAACGCGCCGCGCTTGTTCATCTGACATTTAATGTTTTGGGAACAGTCGTATGGCTCACATTATTCTGCATAACTCAAGGTATGTTTACCGAACTTCTCGCCACAACCGCAAATCCTCTGAATATCGCAATTTGCCATTCAGCATTTAAAATTCTTTGTCTTGTCATATTTTTACCTCTTTCCTCAGTTCTCGAAAAAATTGCAAACAAACTCATACCGGATACTCAAAACGACGAATCAATTTGCGAATTGGATGAACGAATACTTGCAACCCCTCCAATCGCTCTACAACAATGCAGAACCTTAACAAACGAAATGGCACTTTGCTCCGTTCGTGCATTAAAGCTATCCATAGAAATGCTTGCAAAATATACAAAAGAAGGTGCCTCCGAAGTACGTAAACTTGAAGAAAAATCCGACCATTTTGAAGACGTTCTCGGTTCCTATCTTGTAAAACTCAGTTCCAAAGATTTAAGCGAATCGGATACGTTGGATTCGGCAATGCTTTTAAAATCAATCGGCGACTTTGAAAGAATTTCCGACCACAGCGTCAATATTTTGGAATCTGTCGAAGAATTAAAAGAAAAATCGCTTGAGTTTTCCAAAACCGCACAAAATGAAATTGATACTTTAACTTCCGCAATAAATGAGATTCTCGATAAAACCGTGGATTCTTTCATAAACGGCAATTTGGATTCCGGTTCTGCCGTTGAACCGCTTGAACAAGTAATAGACGGTTTAAAAGAGGAACTGCGTTCCAGACATATTCAAAGGCTCCAGCAAAGCGGTTGCAGTATCGAAGCAGGTTTTGTTTGGAACGACCTTCTCACCAACTTTGAAAGAGTTTCCGACCATTGCTCCAATATTGCCGGCGGAGTAATAGATCGCGCTCAACGCACAATGAATATCCACGAATCACTACGAATGATAAAAGAATCCGATACTCATTACAAAGAAGTGTTTGAAAACTACAAGAGCAAATACTCTCTTAAAAAATTTTAATTTACAAAGCCGGGACGAGTACTGAAGTGAACCCAAAAGTTTAGACAAAAATAAAATATTAAATCATTTGTGAATGA
>CAZJCI010000115.1:0-7487 GCA_964544455.1 uncultured Oscillospiraceae bacterium | reverse complement strand
GTATGCAAAGTCCCATTCGCCGTTTAAATTTTGCCAACTTTTTCTTTCAAATTGTGGGTTGGGATGTTCGGTTCTTAGTGCATTCATAAGCTTTCTCCTTGATTTTTTGTAAAATTACCGTGCGAAATCGGTGGATTCGTGCGTTTATTTCGCAGTTATTATACATATTCTAACACAAATAATGCGAAAAAACAATGATATTTACTACTTTTTATTGACTTTTTCTACTACGTGTGGTATAATATTTTGCGGAAAGAGTGGTGAGAAAAACGGAAATTTTGCAATTGCGGCATGCCTGGCCCGAAAGAGCCGGTTTCGAAATTCGGCATCAGAAAAATCGGGAAGATTATATTTTTATTCATTTTCACACGCCGGTTACGCTTAAAATAAACGACGTTTTAACTGTGCTTCAGCCTCACGCTTGCGTGATTTTCGACAAAAACAGTTCCGTATTTTTTAAAAGCAATTATAATCTTATTCACGATTGGATGCATTTTACGGGAAATATACGGGAAATTCTTGCAAGCTACGGACTTGAAACCGATAAGATTTATTACCCCAAAACCACGGAATATATTACCGAAATTATACGTGAGCTTGAGGTTGAATGTTTTTCGAAAAAATCGTATTTCGGCAATTTATGCGAATCAAAAATACACGAACTTTTTATAAAACTTGCAAGAAACGCCGTTTTGGACGAATCCGACGAGATTATTCCGGGCGGAGTTGTTAAGAAATTTGTGGATTTGAGAACCTCGGTATTTGCAAATCTTTCGTATAACTGGTCGGTTCCGCTTATGGCGCACAGAATTAATTTGAGCGAATCGAGATTTTATACGCTTTATAAGCAAATATTCGGTATTTCGCCCAAAAACGACTTGATTTGCGCAAGAATTGCGCTTGCAAAAAATTTGTTGCAAAGTCAGCGGTACACGGTGGACGAAGTTTCGGAGCTTACGGGCTATGTGTGCACGTTTAATTTTATACGTCAATTCAAGAAAACCGTTGGAATGACGCCGGGCGAATATAAACACAGCTTTGGCGGTTAAAATTGCATTTTTAACAGCTTGTTTGGGAAAGGAAGAATAATGACAAGATTTATTTTTGTTCGTCACGGAGAAAGCCCCGGAAACGACGAAGGCAGATTTTACGGACATTACGACAAAGGACTTACGGAGCTTGGAAAAAAGCAGGCGGACGCAGCGGGAGAATATTTGAAAAATTACAGTTTTGACGCCGCTTATGCAAGCGACCTTGAACGAGCGTTTGATACCGGCAGAAGAATTGTTAAATTTCACAGCGGTTTGGAGCTTGTTCCCAACAAAAAGCTTCGTGAAATTTATGCCGGAAAATGGGAAAACGTAACATTTTCAGATTTGGATTTGCTTTATCACAGCGATTATCAAACATGGATGACAGACCTTTGGAACGCAAGACCTACGGACGGCGAAAGTATTAAGGAGCTTACATATCGAATTAAAAACGAAATTTGGGCTCTTGCGGAAAAGCACGACGGTCAAACCGTGCTTATTGCAACTCATTCGACGCCGATTCGCACAATGCTTTGCGAGTGGAAAGGTGCGCCTTATGAAGACATAACTTCTTTGGGTTGGGTTAAAAACTGTTCCGTTACCGAGGTTGATTATGATATTTTAAATCGCAAAACCGAACTTATTTTATTGGGTGAAGCCCGGTTTTTGGGCGATATGGTAACGGAGCTTCCCAAAGACGTATAGTAGCGCAGGATTGTTGAAAATATACTTATGCGGCTTATTACATTACATAACGCCGTCACAGCTTGTTGAAAAAACAGGCACAAAAGTTTTAGGTTTACTTTTTTCGGCGCAGTATATCGGCGTATTATAAGCAAGTAAGGTAGTTTTTTGGAACGGTTGTTGCGGAAGCCGCTGTTGAAGTTTGCAAAAGCGGGAGGCAAAATAGGTTTGCTTTTTTCGACACAGTATATCGGTGCTTTATAAGTGCGTAAGGGGTGCGGGAGAATATTTCGTACCGACAGTCTTTGTTGACGTTTGCAAATGCAGAAAGCAAGCGACAAATATATCAGTATTGCGGAGAAACGAGCAAATCGGTAAATTTTCGGACGAAACAAGCTGAATAAACCTTAATATTTAAATAATAATGAACCGTTACGTTTTTCGGCATTCAGACTCGTCGTATAATGCCGTTAAATGCGGGCGGGTTAAAATTATTCGATATTTAAGCCGAATTTAAAACGTCGGGGCTTACCGATTTGCTTTGAACTTAAGTTAAACGTAATTTATAAAGCTAAAACTAAGCGGCTTTGATTTTTAATAAAATTAAATATAGAAAGGCTTTCCCGAAAACAGTATTTTTGACGTTTTCGGGAAACTTTTTTTAGTTATTTGTTATGTCGTTTTTAGAAATTTTCCAAAAGATATTTTGCGGAACGTTTTGCGGAATCCATGGACGAGATTTTGTAATTTCTGTCCTGTTCGACAATGAAGTGTTCGACGCCCAAACTTTGAGCAAGAGGGATTATATCCGTAAAGTTGATATTTCCGTTGCCGCATTCCGTCATAAGCGGATTTTCTCCGTCTTCGTAGGCGTGAGCCGCCATATCTTTTAGGTGAACAATATCAACTTTGCCGTTTGCAAGACGTTTAAGCGTTGCGCAAACGTCGGCTCCTCCGTGCTGTACCCAATAGGTATCCAATTCGAGAGAAACGTATTTGGGGTTTATATTTTCGATGAAATAATCGTACCACGTTTTTGTATCGTTTTCGAATTTTTTAAATTCGGTGCTGTGGTTGTGATATGTATATTTAAATCCGTGCTTGGCAAAAATTTCCGCTTTTTCGTTTATTTTGGCAATCAGCGCAAGCAATGATTCTTTATCGGAAAAAAGTCTGCACAGACCGCCCGTGCCGATATATTTTGTTCCGAGCGTTTTGTGAACTTCTATTGTTTCCTGCGTTTCGTTGCAAACTTTATCGAAATCGTAGTGCGTATTGATTATTGTGAGTCCCGCTTCTTTGGCAAGGGCGGCAAACTTGGGAATCGGAACGGGAAAAGAATACGGTTCGATTTCGTTATAGCCGTATTCCGCAAGTTGGGAAAATGTTTTTTTGATTTCTTCTTCGGTGTTTATTACATCTCTTATTGACCAAAGTTGAATTCCTAAATTTTTCATAAAATCACCTCTTAAATTAAATTTATATCAACGTAAACCGGAGAATGGTCGGTGGCGTCGAGCGCGTCTTGGTCGGTAATTACGTTATATTCGGAAACCGTGTAATTTGTGCCGAATGCGACTATGTGATCCAGCGAATATTCTTTGCCGTTTTTGGTTTTTGTTCCGTAATATTTTCCGTCCTCTCCCCTTACGGGATCGCCGTGATGACTTGAAACGGTTGAGCCTTTTTCCGCAAGTTCAAGCAAATGAAGGACTTGATTTATATCATATACTTCGAAAACTTCGCTTTTCAGTTGTGTATTCATATCGCCGAACGCAAACACGGGACAAAAATATTTTCCGTTTATGTATTTCATAACCGCAACAAGCTGTTTTGCGTTTTGGGCTCGAAGCAGATAATCTTCTTTGCAGTCGATTTTCCACCAAAAATGCGTGTTTGCAACGCCGAAAAGCTTTCCGCTTTCTTTTTCTTCAAGCACCGCCCATGTTATTGCTTTTGATTGGTCGGGGGTATTTTTCAGAAGCTCCCAGCCGTTTTCAAGGATTTTGTATTTACTTCTTTTTATGAAAAGCGGGACATAGTTTGCTCCTTCGAAAAGAGGCGAACCCGGGTACGGCGTATAGTCCGACGGGTGTATGTAGTTTGCGCCGACAACGGTATAGCCGTCTTTTTCAAGATTGTGAAACATATTGCTTAAATACCAAGAGCCGGTTACTTCCTGAACTCCTATTATATCGGGATTATATTTTTTATATACGCTGTAAAGCTGTTCTTCTCTTGAGGAAACTTCGTTTCCGAAATAATCTCCCCAAATATTGCTTGTCATTATTCTCATACTGTCGCTCCTTTATATATGCCTTGATATTTTTGGCGCAGAACTTATTTTGCGACGTATTGAAAACACGGCATATAGGAGAGTTTGAAAAGATTTGCCGTGTGAAGTCTGTCGATTTTTTCTTTTATTTGCGGAGTTGAGGGGTGTTTTCCTTCTCGTATATATGCGTCGAGTTCGGCATAGGTGAAGCCGAGTTTTTCTTCGTCGGTTGAGCCCGAAAGACCGTCGATTGGCGGTTTTTCGATAAATTTTTCGGGTATCCCCAAAAAGCGTCCTATTTGTTTTACTTCGCTGACGGTGAAGCAGGACATGGGCGAAAAATCGCCGACGGAATCGCCGTAGCGGGTTGAATAGCCGACATAATCTTCGGAGGCGTTGCAGGTATTTACGACTCTTCCGCCAAGGCATTGACTGACGGCATATACCGTTGACATTCTTAATCGGGGCGGCAGATTGATTTTTGCCGCTTCGGTAAACGAAACGCTTTTTTCGATTTCTTTTGTTAGAGCGTCGGCACATTCTCCGATATTAACCGTATAATTCTTTATTCCCAAAAAACTGCATATTTCGTGGGAAAAGCTTATATCGAACTGTTCGCCTCGTGGCATAAGAACGCCTATTACGTTTTCTTTTCCAAGAGCTTTTACGCAAAGCGCGGCAGCGACGGAGCTGTCCTTGCCGCCGGAAATTCCCAAAACCGCAGGGCAACCTTTTCCGTTTTGATTAAACCATTCCTTTATCCATTCGACGCAAGCGTTTGCGGCTTTTTCCGCCGTAAATTTATAATTATTCATTTTGCACCCCCAAATTTTATTTGCAAAAAATGTTTATATCCGACTTTTCCAGAGCAGGTAGTTATCGGTAAATTCGACATCAATATTTCCCTTATCGTGGAGCAAGCTTAAAAATCCTTTTACTGTGCTTCCGGCTATGGCGTATTGGTTGAAAGACAGCGAAAGTCCGTAGCTGTCCAGAAGTTCTTTGAGTATTTGTTCGAAGCATTTGCCGCTTTGGCAAATTGTTTGAATTTTTTTGAAAATTTCGTTTAGTTTTTCGATATTCAAATCCGCCAATTCCGCAATTTTTGCGGCGGAATTCAACGGAGCATAGTGTGCGGCGCAATATACGTTTGCGTTTAATTTTTTTATTTCGTTTGCGGATTCAACGTATTCTTCGGCGTTCCGCACATAAAAAATATGATATTTGTTTATTGTTTCGGTTCCGCAAAGAATATCTCCGGTAAAGCAAGTGCCGTCGTCGCACATTATTGCGATTTGGTCGAACGAATGCCCGGGAAAAGCTTTATATTTTATGCCTTTAGGGACATTGTTGGGAGAAATTTGCTGTGACAGCGATTTATCCGCAAGCATAAACCTGTTTTGAAGTTCTTTGGGCGGCAACGCGCCGAAAGTGGACGTATTGTTCAGCGTGGGCTGATTGACAAGGCAGTTTTCTCGCTCGTTTGCAAGAATAACGCAATTTGTTTGTTTTTGAATGACGGAATTTCCGCCGACATGATCGGCGTGAGCGTGGGTGTTTATTATGCAATTGATTTTCCAATTATTTTCTCGGCAAATATTGAGTATTTTTTTGCCGACGTCGGGAGAACTTCCGGAATCCACAAGGCAAACTTCGTTTTTGCTTTCCATATAGACGCCTATTCTTGACGGGCAATCTATGAAATAGGTTTTTTCGCCCAACCGTACAAGCTCGTACATTTAATTTTCCTTTCCGTATTATGCAGTTACGTGTTAGTTTGGAATTTCGACAAGCATTTTTTCGACTATGAAACTTGCTCTTTTTGCCGCCGTTTTTTCGAGAGTATCGAACGAAACATCGGCGTTTTCGTCGGCAAAATCCGAAAGCGTTCTTATGACGGCAAACGGAATTTTGTTCAGCGTTGCCGCATGAGCTATTGCCGCCCCCTCCATTTCGGTGCAACACGCTCCGAAATCTTCGCGGAGTTTTTGGGCTTTTGCTCCGTCGTTGACAAAGCAATCGCCGGACACTATATTGCCTATTACGAATTTAAAGTTTTCCCCTTCGGAAATAAGTTGTTCGCAAGCTTTTGAAGCAAGTTTGACAAGTTGTTCGTCCGCTTTGAAGCGAGATGTGTGGGGGCTGTTTCTTTCCAGAATATCGAGCGGTGTGAAATCGTGGTATGTTAATTCGTCGGCAATGACGGCGTCGCACGTGGTAAGTTCTTTTGTAAGGCAACCCGCCACTCCGGAATTTATGAGATATTCTACTTTAAAAATATCCGCAAGCCGTTGTGCCGATATTGCCGCGTTTACTTTTCCTATTCCGCTTTCGCAAATATAGACGTTATGTTTGAAAACCTTTGCCGTATAAATTCCTTTAATTTGCGTTTCGTTTGCGGAAAAGCGTTCGCAATATGTTTTTACTTCGCTGTTCATCGCTCCGATAATTCCGATATTTGCCATTAATATCAACTCCAAATCTTTTTATTTTACATATCGAGGAAGTCTTTCAATTTTTTTGAACGGGAGGGGTGGCGCAATTTTCGCAAAGCTTTTGCTTCTATTTGACGTATTCTTTCTCGGGTTATTTTGAACACTTCGCCGACTTCTTCGAGAGTTCTTGTGTGACCGTCGTCCAGTCCGAAACGCAATCTTAAAACCGCTTCTTCACGTGGGGTGAGCGTGTGAAGGACTTCCGAAATTTCTTCTTTCAGCAAGGTATATGACGCGCTGTCTTGCGGCGCGGGGGCGTCGTCGTCGGGAATGAAATCGCCGAGGTGGCTGTCTTCTTCTTCGCCTATGGGAGTTTCCAAAGATACCGGCTCTTGTGCGATTTTATGAATGTCACGGACTTTGTCTATGGACATATTCATTTCTTTTGCGATTTCCTCCGGGTACGGGTCGCGGCCGAGTTCCTGAAGAAGCTGTCTTGAACCTCTAATCAGCTTGTTTATCGTCTCCACCATGTGAACGGGTATTCTGATTGTTCTCGCCTGGTCGGCGATGGCGCGGGTAATAGCCTGCCTTATCCACCATGTGGCATAGGTACTGAATTTATATCCCTTGTGGTAATCGAATTTTTCGACCGCCTTTATAAGCCCTAAGTTGCCCTCTTGTATAAGGTCCAAAAAGAGCATGCCTCTGCCGACATATCTTTTTGCAATACTTACAACCAGCCTTAAGTTGGCTTCCGAAAGCTTCTTTTTGGCTTCTTCGTCGCCTTGGGACATTTTCTCGGCGAGAACCAGCTCTTCTTCCGCAGACAAAAGCGGAACTTTGCCGATTTCTTTAAGGTACATTCTTACCGGGTCGTCAAGGGCGACTCCTTCGGGAATTGTAAGGTCTATTTCCGTATCTTCGTCTTTGATTTCCGCAAGCTCTTCGTCGATATTTCCTATAATTTCTATTCCGAGTGATTCTATATTTTCGTAAATAGTGTCAATCTGGCTTGCGCCCATATCTATTTCTTCGAGAACATCGGTAATTTCCTTGTAG
>CAZJCI010000114.1:0-7520 GCA_964544455.1 uncultured Oscillospiraceae bacterium | reverse complement strand
TTTGTGTAGATTTGTGTATTGGGAGACGTATATACAACATAATACAAATTATGTTGTATATTTTTTACTTGTTTGGAGGGAATTTTGGGCGGATACGAAATATAAAAAAGCGGGGAAACATATGCTTCAGAGTATATTATAAAAATTATTGAAAACGTCGGCACAATAAATTACCGACAAACAGGAAAGAAGGGTACGCTATGAACGAAAAAAACAATTATATTAACATTATTTCCGACATTGAAATGAGCTTGAGAAACATTGGTATCAATATTTCAAAAGTAAACAAAAATACGCCACCGGATTTTATTAAAGATATAGAAAAGAACCTTAACTCCGAATCCGAAAACGAAAACGATAAGCTGCAAAAATATATTTACGAATTACTTGAAAAACGAGGTCCTCGACGTCCGAGCGGCAAAGTTGACACGGTTTGTTTTTATGAAAGCTGCTGTATCAGCGCAACATCTTGGTCTAATTTTAATAACGGAAGATGCTCGAAAGAAACAATTAAAAAAATTGTTGCCGGTTTGGAATGCAATTTGGAAGAAACCAAAAAAGCGTTTGAATTGGCGGGATTTACGTTAACCGGTTCACTTGCCGATCGGCTTATTATCGCCGCCATAATGAGCGGACATCATAATACGGCGGAAATGTATGAAATATTGGACTTTTATTCCGAACAGTATAAGAATGAGGTGAAAAATTATTATAAAACCGATTTATAGAGAAATTTTCCGAAATATTGAAAATAATTCGGGCTATGCGGAGTATAATATGTATACAGACGCAGTTTAATGCGGAAAGGAGATATTCGAATGACAAACAGCAAAATTATTTGGTTTAATAAAAACAAAGATACGATAAAAAGCAAAACACCACCTACAAAACCATCTTTCGATGAAAGCATTTTGGAAAATGAAGAGCGCATAAGGATAGATTCGATTGTATGGGAATATTATTCAAAAACCGGCGGCATATACGATACGCTAAAAAAGCTTGAGTCGGCAGTGGAAAAACCGGCTATCAACGCTTTTGATTTTGACGAAGAGGAAAACACCTATATTATTTTTATAACCGTAACCAATTCCATATTGTACCTTTTTAAAGATTTTTGCGTAAGTATGGACAAGGAACTTAATTCCGAAACGGACGAAAGCATAGAAACAGAATTTGAAACATTAAAAAAAGAATTCGAAAATATTAAGAAACTTTATGATGTAATTCAATCATTAGCCAAAAATATCAACGCTGACATTATAAACTATGAGTCTGCAATGTCAGAAGATACATCAAAGGGAAAAAAAGATAATCAGAATTTGAAATATGTATTGGGACGTATAAGAGGTATAATAAATAATTTTGACAAGTCTGCTCTCGATAATCGCAAAATTAATGACGCGCTGGAAACAATTTCAAATGAATTACGCAATCTACAACCAAACGGTAACTCGTTGCCAACAATTCGCTTTTTGTCATCATCATCGAATAGGACAAAAAATTTTGAAAGTCAAAACGAAAACTTGGAACTTGATTTGGAAAATAAAATTAAAAAAATCAATAAAAAATATTCTGACTACCAAAAACAATTGGACAATTACAATGCAAAAAAAGAAAATTATGACAGTAAATACGAAAATTTAAAATCGTATGTTTCCAAATACGAATCTTTGCGAGAAACGATTGACGGTTTGTATTCGTCAATAAACGAAGGCGGAGAACTTTATTGTTTGAACAACGCTCCAAGTAAGGAAGACGGAACGGACGCTTATATGGAAGCGGCAAAAACACTGTGCGAAAGAGCGAAAAAAATTACAAAAGATTATCAATTATAAAATAATATGAAGCAAGAAATTAATATGGATTTAAAAGAAATCGGAACAGCACTTTTATTATCATCACAGAATCGTTTATTATTACAGGAAAATTTAAATAATCAAAGGAGAATTAAAATGAATTACAACAGCAACAACATTGAATTGATAATGGGATGGGATATTGGAGACGGCGAGACGGCGGCGTGTGCCATGCAAGTTAAAAATTCAGACCGTAAACAAGTTAAAAATTCAGACCGTAAAATTGAGGAGTTGTATATCTGTCCGGGAACTCGTGCCGACAGGGTTATTCCATCTATTGTTTTCAAGCAAAAAAACGGAGAAATAATAACCGGATATTCTGTAGAAAATAATGCAGAATGTGCAGGAAATTTTGCAATCAATTTCAAGCGTTCTCCAGAAACTTGGGACGCTGACTCCCCTTTCGGAATGAAATATAACCAGCATATGTTTGACTTTATACGTGGAGTTTCCGAAGCAATTTTAGAAAACAACAACAATCGTAGATTACTGAACGATTATATTACTTTTGATAAAAAAAATAAAGCCTTTTGGAACATAGATAAAGTTTTGCTTGTAGTAGGCTGTCCGGCGGCTGATAATTGGAAGAATGACGCAAGTCGTGATGCATATGAAAAACTAATTGCGGGGGCTACCGGAATTAAGAATGTCATTGTTGCCGAAGAATCGCGTGCGGCGATATTCTCTTTGTTCGAAAAAAGAAATAAATCACAAAAAGAATTACAAGATTTGAATTATCAAAACGGAGTTTTGGTGCTTGATTTCGGTTCTTCCACAGCGGACGCATCCTGTATTGTCCCGGGAGAAAAGCAAGCTCATCTTAGTTGGAATTTGGGAGCAGCAGAAATCGAGAAAGCTATGCTGGAATACATAGAAAAAAGCCCCAAAACAACTAAAAAATTAGCAACCGCAGAAGAAAATTATCGCAAAGAATTCCATCTCGACTCAAAAAATGTTCCCGAACAACTATTATATCTCGACTCAATAAATGTTCCCGAAAAACTTTTGAATTTGCGTAAATATAAAGAAGATTATTATAGCAAAAAAACCATTTCCGCAATCACTGTAGATTTTGAAATAGTTGATAAAAACAACGATCCTATTATTGATGAATTCGGAGACAGAGTTAGAATTAGTATTCAAACCAATATTAATGACGATATGATGAAATATGCAACCGGCATTGATACCAATAACGAATATATAACCGCCGGCAACAATATACATAATTTTAAAACTACGAAAGATAACACAACCGTATGCGACAACACATGGGCAAAAACTTGCGAAGCATTTATGCAAGATGTAAAAATAATGTTAAATAGAGAAAACATTCGTCCCGACACCGTAGTTTTAACCGGCGGCGGTAGCAATATGAAGTTTGTAGAGGATATTGCGAAAAAAGTTTTTCCCAAAAATAAAGTTATCCATTCGGCTAATCCGTCTCACAGTGTTGTAAGCGGACTTAACGTTATTGGGTTTAATGTTTTAAAGGAAGAGGAAATTCGCAAAAACATTATTGATTCGGTAAAACAAAGTGCGAAAAGCAATATGAATAAAATGTTAGACGACATTTCAAATGAACTTGCAAGTAATGCTTATAATAAAGCAATAGCGGCAGTAGAAAATATAATACCTAAGGAAGGCAACACCATTTTTGGCTCTATCTTCGACTGGGGTAGAAATGTCGGCGATATTAACCGTACTGTTACAAATGCCTTAAACGGTTATCTTAATAAAGATAATATTCTGGCTGTGATTAAAAAATATAATACAACAAGAAAAAATGACGATGCAGGAACGATTACAAAAATAATCAACAACGCAACACAAGACTTATACGCCGACCAATCGTTGCAAAGTATGGTTATGATAAAAGAAAATATCGTTGGTAATATTACCGGAGATTCTTTATCCTTAGAAAAAACTATCGCAAATCTCCCTGATATTGGGAAAGATTCGAATATTGTAGGCAAAATCGTAACTTTGATTCTTGACGTTGTTATTACAATATTTTTATGCATTTTGCTTTCGGGGATTCCGATAATCGGACCGGTCATTGGAGGATTTTTGGGAGGAACTCTTGGGGAAGGTTTAGGTGCCCTAATTAAAGAGAACAGCAGCATCCCCGTACCGCTTGGAGCCTTGAAATCTTCTCTCTCAAATATGAAGAGAGACAAAAGCAATGAAATAGCAAAAATCAAAGTTAATTTGCGTATAGCAATAAGAGAAACGCTTACGAATGAATCAGCATTCGGGCCGGACTTCAAAAAGTATTATGACGAATTGGAAAAAGTTACAAACAAAGCCACGGACCGTATCTTTTTCATTGTTTAAAGATAAAAAATGCTTTTTGTGAAAACATTACGAGGAGATGATAGGATTGCCGCAACAAGAAAGAAACAGCGCAACGGACCGACAAATTGCAGACGGCGCTTTGAAAATTGAAAAAGACCGTATTATTTGGAAAGCATACTCCGAACGAGGCGGGGTTTATGATATGCTGAAAAGTTTTAATAATTCGGTATTTAAGCCCGCAATAAACGCAACCGATTATGACGATGATGAAAATACTTATATGATTTGCATTACTTTATATAATTCAATCGTTTTAAGGATAGGCGACATTTTGGAAAAAACAGACAAAAATCTTGCCGTTGCCGAACAAAACGGCGATAACTACGTTCCGTTAACAAAAAATATTGTAAAAGAAAAAGTGGCGGAAGTGCCGCAGAAAGCTCCAACGGAAAACAAATTTATAAAATTTATAAAAACAGCGGATTGCAAATTACTGCGTTTTAAGGTTTATAAAATAATTCGAGATTTTATTATTCGAAATTATAAAAAAATTCGCAATTGGATTGTTAAAAAAACGGATTCAAAAAAAGAAACGTCAAAGCTTTCTTCAAATGAATGCGCCGAAACGTTGGAGGTTTATTATGAAAGCGAATTGGAGAAAATTTCTTATCAAATGCGTTATTCCGAACTTCTTTCGACAATAAAAAAAATTCTTGAAGAAATGGAACAATTAAAACCCATAAACGAAAAAAACGACAATTTGCTTTCCGATTATACAGCTAAGGCAACCGCAATCGGGAAAAAGATTCAATCGGAAATTTTTTCCCATGAAGAGTGGGTATTTTAAGGAGGAAAAACGTGTCAAAAATTCTGAATATGAACTCGGTTTCAATTCTGAACGCTACCGATTTTTATGAAAATTTTAACATATTGGATGTTCTCAAACAGCGCAAAGCCTGCTTTAACTTTGCGCGGGGACATTTAAAGTGGAGCAGAAGTCTTAATTTGCATCACATAGACGTGCTTGAGTATTGTTTGGATTCAAAAATAAAAGTCAAATTTACAAATCCCGATGATTATTGGAATTTTAAAGGAAAACGGTGCAAAGATGACTGCAATGAACTTGTAGGTTTTGAGAAGCAATCTGCGGTTGTTGAAAAGATATTCGAAAAATACAAAAATGCATTTTTGAACGAAGAACGCAGAATTTTATTAATACTTATTGCCTCCGTATTGCTTGCCGATAAAACGGAAGCTTGCACGGAGAATATCAGCGCATCGAAAATCAAGTCCGCATTTAACAATACCGAAGATAAAACGGACACGTCAATTGTTTCGCTTAAAGGTTCTCCTCACATATTTACGCTTACTGATTCCAAAGTATGTTATCAGTTGCCGTATGATCCAAAGTTTTGTCCTTCTTCGGAAAACCCTTATCAGACTTGGACTATTCAGGCAAAAGTCGATTCGAAATTAGCAGTGTTTGATTTTAGTTCATTTGCAACGGTGAAAAAAATATTTTTGAAATCCGGCGAAAAAGTATTTTGTTTGGTATTGAACGGAACCGTTGTGAAAATGTTGCCGAACGAAGTTAAAAACGGAAACAATACCTTGAAGCGAGAAAAAGGCAAAATATATCTTAACGGCGAAATTTGCGATATTATTCCTCCCGAAGCGTCTTCTTTTGCGATTGGAACAAGTTCTGATTCCCCATGGTTGTTATGCGTTTGCGACGGTCATATACGTTATATACAAAACTGCTACGGAATTGGTTTTGGAAAAAAGGTAAACGAGCAAATAGCCGTTATAGCGGAAGTTTACGTAGAAAACGAAAAACCGGTTATCGTCAGAAACGACGGAAAAATTTGGAATACAAACGACGGTCGCTTTAAGTAAGGAGGATTGACAAAATGACAAGTAACAGAACCGTTATTGATTCAATTATTAAAGAAATCAGAAACGGTATGCTTTTAAGAAAACCGATAATATATCTTAAAACATCGCAGATAGAAATTGTTCGTAGGGTGTTAAATTCCGATAAAATTATAGTCAGAATGACAAACGCTTCCAAAGACAACGCTCCCAAACGTCCCGTAGATGAAATTGTTCCGTATGCGTCGTTAGGCGTTTTACAATCCGTTCATCACGATGTATTGGTGGACAACAGAATTAAAAACATTAAGTGTTGCGATTTGACAAATAATTCGTTGATTATTAACGATCGCGGTAATAATGATGCAGCTGGTGAAGTTTACGGAAAATTTTCATTTGCAAAAGAAGAAAACTCTTTGCAACCGTCCGCACTTGTACTTTCCGTACATAGCCCGATAAATGAAAATGAAAATCAAAACTCCGCTTATTTTGAAAAACTCTTCCCGTTTATCGACAGATATACTCAAGAAACGGATGACAGCAGCGCAATTCGTTCTTCGCTTGTTTTATTACATGGCGAGGATGTAAAACTACCAACGTGGATTTTACCGTATTGCTATATTGTGGAAGAGCCGTATCCCGAAAAAGAAGAAATATTGGGAGTTATCGAACAAAAACTGAAAGCATTCGAAATTTCGTCGATTAACAAAGAAACTCTTGAAGAATATGCGTTAAGCCTTTTGGGAAACAGACTTATTGACGTTGAAACCACTGTGGAATATTTGCTGAATTCGACTAAAGATTGCAAACCGATAATAAAAAACCAACCGGAAGTTAAAAAAATCTTGGCAACTCTGAAAGAGCAAAACGTCCGTCGAGTCGGTTTGCTTGATTTAATGAAAATTGACAGTGAAGAAAAGCTTGGCGGTATGGAACGCTTTAAAGAATGGCTTAACAAGAATAAAAAAAGCATTCTTGAATCGGAACGTTTATGGCGTGAAAAAGGAGCCGACAGACAAAAGGGAATTCTTATGTGCGGTATTCCGGGGTGCGGAAAATCCGCAGCCGTTAATATTCTGGGAACCGAACTTAATTTACCCGTTTTAAAAATGGATATTGGAAAGCTTATGGGCAGTTATGTGGGTATTTCCGAACATAATATGCATAAAGCTCTTCAATTAGCCGAAGCAATGTCGCCCTGTATTTTATATATTGACGAAATCGAAAAAGGCTTTAACGACAGTAACGGCGGCGACTCCAGCGGCGTTACAAGAAGAATGTTCGGCAATCTGTTGACATGGATGCAGGAATGCAAAAAGCCGGTTTATATTTTTGCAACAGCCAACAGCCTTACGGGACTTCCCAAAGAGTTTTTCAGAAGCGGGCGCTTTGATTCGCTTTTTGCCCTATATATGCCAACGTATAAAGAATGTATTGATATTATAAAAAAGCGTATGGAAAAAGCTGAAGCAATTGTTATGAAGCACAGTGGCG
>CAZJCI010000113.1:0-7535 GCA_964544455.1 uncultured Oscillospiraceae bacterium | reverse complement strand
GGAATATTAATTTGATTTTTGAAAGAAAATTCAACAACTTTTTTCCTTAGTGTAAAATAATAATTGGCAAGTAACGAAAAGAGTAAAAAGTTGAACCTCATTTTGCGAAAGGGGTTCCAACGCGTACGAAACTATGGTACAATAATTATTCTGTGAATACCGGGGTGCCGATTGGAAATTGTGAATGGACGGGAACTGATGAAAAATGCGGCGCCGAATGTGCGTTGTTGTGCGGAAACATTCGGCTTTTGAAAGAATATGGGAATTTTTGTTTTTATGTTTTTTGAATTACGGCGACTTATGTTTTGAGCGGTATTTTGACGGCGATATTCCGAAAATTTTTGTGAAGCGTTCCGAAAAATATCCCTGACTTGAAAATCCGCACAAAAACGCTATTTCCGTAATGCTTTTATCGGTTTTGGAAAGCAGGTTTTTTGCGTTTTCCATACGGCGGTTTGTTCGGTATTCCACAACCGTCATACCTGTTTCGCTTTTGAATATGTGAGACATATAGTATACGCTTATGCCGACCTTATGGGATATTTCGGAAAGACCGATATTGTTTTCCAAATTTTCGTTTATGCATAGTTTTATTCTTTCGATTATGGGATTGTTCAAGTTTTTCACTTCCGATATTATGATAACGATATTATTATAAAATTAAATATTTTAAAAATCAAGAGCTTTGGGGATTATATAAAAAACTTAATATTCGAGGTTAAAAAAGTTATATTTTTATTGCGGGTTACGGTTGACGTTGATGAAAACAAAAAGATTTTCGCATTGAAAGTTTTATGCGAAAATCTTTTAAATTTATAATAAAATATATGTTGATTAAAACGGTTTGTTAAAGCATTGTTGAGCGAATTTCTTCCGCAGAAAGCGGAGAAAGCAGGGCGGGGGCGATATCGAATACGGTTTTGCAACCTGTTTCGCCGTTTTTGCTCATTCTGTATGCGGCTCTTGCATATGAAACAATGACGGACGCCGTGAATTCGGGGTTGGAATCAAGTTTTAGGTTATATTCTATGATGTGATTATGTTCGAGATTTGCGCCTGTTTTGCCGCTTCTGATGACAAATCCGCCGTGAGGTATTCCGGCGTGATTGCGTTTCAGCTCTTCGGCTGAAATGAAGTGGACGGTTGTGTTGTAATCCGCAAAATAGTTGGGCATTGTTTTTATTTCGTTTTCGATTTTTGCCTTATCTGCGCCTTCTTTTGCAACCACGAAACATTCTCTTATATGTTTTTGGCGCGTTGTGAGTTCCGGATTTTTGCCGCTTCGAACCGCTTCGAGCGCGGAATCCACGGGAATTGTGTATTGTTTTGCATCGGCAACTCCTTCGATGCGGCGTATTGCGTCCGAATGACCTTGGCTTATGCCTTTGCCCCAAAACGTGTAGTCCTTGCCGTTAGGAAGAATGCAAGAGGCGTAAAGCCTGTTAAGCGAAAACATACCGGGATCCCAACCGACGGAGATGACGCCGATTTTTCCGGATTTTTTTGCGGCTTTATCGACATTGGCAAAATGCTCGGGAATTTTTGCGTGTGTGTCGAAACTGTCGATGACGTTGAAATATTCGGCAAGAGCCGGAGTTTGAACGGGCAAATCAGTGGCGCTGCCTCCGCAAATAATCATAACGTCTATTTTATCGGTCATATTCGGCGCATTTTCGGCGTGATAGACGGGAACGCCTTCCGTAAGAATTTTTACGCTTGACGGCTCTCTTCGTGTGAAAACCGCTGCCAATTCCATGTCCTTATTTTGGCGTATGGCACATTCCACGCCTTTTCCCAAATTGCCGTAGCCGTAAATACCGATGCGAATACTCATAAACATCTTCCTTTCGTTTGCCGCACAGTTGAATTTTGAAAACTGAAATTAAATAGGGTAGAAGAAAATCTACCCTATTATTATAACATAATTTTTTTTAAATTTCAATTACATAAATTTAAAAGTAATGTATTTTTATTTACAAATTCGGTAATCTTGGTTATTCGGTAATTATTGTTTAAGCATTGTGCTGTCGTTGGTGCGAGCGGTATAATCGCAATCTTCCATAATTGTTTTGAAAAGAGCGTTTGCAAAAAGTTCGTGCATTTCTCGGGTGGGGTGATTTATGCGGTTTGCAAGCAGTAGGGTGGTATCTTGCGTTTCGGCAAGTTTTTTCCATTCGGAATAGCAATCGCAAACCTTTATGCCGAGTCGGTTGGCAAGCTCGGTTGCCTTTTGCATATATAAATCCATTTTACCCGTGTTTTGCATTTCCGCGGTTTTTACGGCATAATCTGCGCAATCTTGGGGAACGTCGGCGGCTATGCGCGTATTAAGCATATTGGGAGTCATAAAAACGACGTCGGTTTGAGCTTTGCATTCTTCGAATATTGTTTGCAAAGAGGAAAGATATTCTTCGAGCGGAGCATTAACGTCGTTTAAACCGAAACAAACGATTACAAGGTCGGGATTATGGCACAAAACCTGACTTTGGATTCGGTTGAGAGAAGCTTTTGCCGTGATTCCGCCTATTCCTGCGTTTATTACGTTTATGGGAACATAGTTGCGGACCTCGTGCAATTTGTTTTTAAGTCGTTCGTAATATACCGTATCATAGCACAATTGCCCGGGGGCTACTGCGCCGTGCGTGACGCTGTCGCCGAAAGCGACTATATTTATGGGACCGTATTTTATGAGTCCGTTATAATCGAGATTAAGCTTTTCTTTGATTTTCATAAATTAATTCTCCTTTGCTTGTTTTATGCGTATGCAAAACGCACTCGGTTTTAACCGAAAACATAAGGGAATTATAGCATATTGCAAAAAAATTGTCAAGAGCAAAACGGAAAATAATTAAATTCAACAAAAAAAATAAAAATTGTTTTTTATACTTGACAATTTGAAAATTATGTGATATAATATACTTTGCAATCGACTTTGGGACTTAAAGTTCGGTTATCGTCTTTTTTGCTGGTGTGGCGCAGTGGTAGCGCAATTGATTCGTAATCAATAGGCCATGGGTTCAAATCCCATCACCAGCTCCATTGGGTAATTAAATATTTTTCTGCCACCGGGTAGATGAATGCACGGCATTCGTTTGTATATCGTAAGGTCTTTGAAGATATACATTCGAGTGCTTATTTTTTTGCCATAAACTTGTTATTTACGGAGGTAATTATGAAAAAAATCAAATCATTTTTGGGTAACTTTTCGAAAGCGGAAATTATTCTTTGGTGCTGTTCGGCGGCGTTTATTTCGGTTTCGTTTTTGGTTTTTGACAGAGAAAACGTTTTGACGCTTGTTGCTTCGCTTTTGGGGGTGACGTCGCTTATATTTAACGCGAAAGGAAATCCGATAGGTCAGCTTATTATGATTGTTTTCAGTATACTTTACGGCATTATTTCGTTTTCGTTTGCCTATTACGGCGAAATGATTACATATCTGGGAATGACGTTGCCTATGTCCGTTTTTGCGTTGATTTCTTGGTTGAAAAATCCTTATGACGGAAAAAAGAGCGAGGTTGCCGTGAACAGAATTTCGGCGAGAGAGTTTGTTTTGGCGGGATTGATAACTGCGTTTGTGACTTTTGTTTTTTATTTTATTTTGAAAGCGTTGGCAACGGCAAACCTTTTTCCGAGTACGGTTTCGGTTGCTACAAGCTTTATTGCGGTTTATTTGTGCGCAAGGCGAAGTCCGTATTTTGCGCTTGGATATGCGGCAAACGACGTTGTTTTGATTATTCTTTGGACGCTTGCGGCGTTTGAAGATATTTCCTATGTTTCCGTTGTTATTTGTTTTTGCGTTTTTTTTGTGAACGATATGTATGGATTTTTTAATTGGAGAAAAATGGAAAAAAATCAACGTAGCAGCATATTGCAAAACTAAGATTTGTTTCCGTGTTGACGAAAATGGGCTTTTCGGTATTCGCTTGCGGTTATGCCGACTTCGTTCCGAAACACTTTCATAAAATATTTTTCGTCCGAAAATCCGACTGCATATGCAATTTCGGATATTCTCATACCGCTGTTTAAAAGTAATTTTTTTGATTCTCGAATGCGCATTTTATTTATGAAAGCGCAAATACCGTAACCCGTTTCCCGTTTCAGCAGGTTTGAAAGGTAAGTGGGATTATAGCCGAAAGCGGTGGCAACGCTTGAAACGGAAATATTGCTTGAGGAATTCAGTTTTATATATTCGCACACCTTTGAAACGATTACTGCGGAATTGCTTTCGAGGGTTTCTGCGCTTTTTTTCCTTAAAAATTCTTCGCAAAGCTCCGCAAGAATTATTTTTATATATCCCGAACACACGGCGTTTTTGGATTCTTTGTTTATATAGCGCGCTTCGGAAGCGTCTATTAATTGAGGGAAAAGCACGCAAAATTTTTCAAAATTCGAAATATGTAAAAATTCGGGAAATACAAATCCGTTTTGCAAAGCTTGGTTGAGTTGCGTATCGTCTATTATACTGAAATTCGGCGGCAGATAAAAATGACACCAAAAATGAGATTGCTCCGAATCGGTTTTGTCTGTTCCATAGTGTTCTCGATCCGGAAAAAGCAACATTATATCTCCGGCGGAAAGAATGTATTTTCTTTCGTTTTGAGCTATTGGGCATTTTCCGCTGTATCCTGCCAGAATGACTGCGCTTTTCAGGCGACGGCGAGGATGAATGTGTTCGCCGGGGGATTCGAATTTTCCTGCGGAGGAAAAATACGGAGTGAAATCTTTTGAAACGGCAAGATAGTGCATATGGGATTTTTCCACCTTTTCTGTGAATTTAAAAGTTTATTTTTATGTTGGGTTATATTATAATTATATCATAAATTGCGCTGTGAGTCAATATTAAATATGGATTTTTATGTATATTTGCAACGTAATTTATGCAATTTTTATTGAAAAGGGGATTGAAATTATGAAAAAAACTTATTGGCGTCCCGAAATTGGAAAAGTGAAAATTAAAGATGATTTTTGGACACCGTTTTTAAAGAACATTCGTAATGTGACGATTCCGTATTGCTTTAAAAAATTTAAAGAAACGGGATATATTGATAATTTTGCTTTTGCGTTTGAAGAAGGCAAAAAACACGTCGGTCCGCCTTTTTCCGACGGACTTGTGCTTGAAACCGTGCGTGCGGCAAGCGATTTTTTGAAAGACGAATATGATGAAAAAACGGACGCATTACTTGATGAAATAATAGATATTATTGTTTCGGCACAATGCGAAGACGGCTATTTGTGCACGCAAACGGTTACCGATTATCCGCAAAAAAAGTGGGGAGAAAACGGCGGGGATATAATACACCAACATGACCTTTACAATCAAGGCGCATTGGTGGAAGCAGGAATTTCGCATTATTGCGCTACGGGAAAAACAAAATTGCTTATTGCCGCCGTTAAATCGGCAAACAATATTTGTTCGTATATCGGGAAGCCGCCGAAACATAATATTATTCCCGGGCATTCGCTACCCGAAGAAGCTTTTGTAAAATTGTACAGATTATTCAGAGATAGCAGGGAACTTGACGGAATTGCCGCCGAATATGATGTGAAACTCGACGAATATTTGGAAATTGCGCGTTTTTGGTACGATAACAGAGGTAATTACGAAGGAAGAACGCTTAGCCCGAATCCGCTTTTTGGTCCGCATTATAATCAGGATACCGAGTCTTTTGCAAAGCAGAAAACCGCAATGGGGCACGCCGTTCGGGCTTGTTTGTGTTATTTGGGAGCGGCGGCTGTGGCTTATGAACTTGAAATCGACGATTATGAAAAATCGCTTGATTTTATATGGAACGACGTTACAAGGAAAAAACTGCATATCAGCGGCGGAATAGGTGCGCGAAAGGATATTGAAGGTTTTGATTCGGAATATAATCTTCCGAATGACGCATATCTTGAAACTTGTGCGGGAACGGCGTTTGCGTTTTGGGCGGGCGAAATGAGTCTTTTAAAACGCAATTCCGAATATTTCGATTATTTTGAGCTTTCGCTGTATAACAACATTTTGGGTTCTTTGGGAAAAGATTTTAAAAGCTTCTATTACGATAACTCGCTTGTGAACGACGGAACAAAAAACCGTTGGAGCTGGCACGGTTGTCCGTGTTGTCCGCCTATGCTTGCAAAACTTTATTCATCGCTTGCCGCTTATATTTACAGCTGTTGCAACGACGCTTTGTGCGTTAATATGTATATCGGAAGCGAATATAAAAGCGCAAACTTTTATGTTTGTCAGAAAAACGGCGATTTTAAAATTTTGGCTGAACGAAATATGACGGTATATTTCAGAATTCCCGAATATGCCGAAAATTTTGAGATTACGGTGAACGGTAAAATTTCGGATATAAATGTTGATAACGGATATGCGAAAATTGAAATATTTACAGGGAATAATGAGATATGCGTTAAATTCGGAGAAAAGTTACGTTTGATTTTTGCAAGTAATCTTGTAGAGGCGGACAGAGGCAAGGTTTGTGTGATGAACGGAAAATATTTGATGTGCGTTGAGGGAGCGGATAACGGCGGAAACGTTGACAAGACGCTTGCAAGCGGAACTTCTCTTGAAAGAATTGGCGAAAATGTAACGGCAAAATCTTTTGACGGAGAAAAAATTGTTTATATTCCTTATTGGAAGCGCAACAACAGAGTGAGCGATAATGCGGACGATTCAAAAATGGCGGTATGGCTTCCGATGCAAAATGCGGAAGAAAAAAATACCGTTTGCGGTGAGCTTTACGGAGAGTATAAATAAAACAAAAATTCGGCGTCGGCGTAAAATTTACGCTTGACGCCGTTTTTGGGTTGACAATGCTTAAAAAATGATATATAATATTTTTAAGATTATTTATAATTTTGAAATGAGGTGTATTTTATGAACACGTTGGAAGCCATATTTAAAAGGAAATCCGTTCGTACTTATAAAAACGAACAGATTGACTCGGAAAAAACAGAATTGATTCTTAAGGCGGTATATGCGGCACCGGTTGGGCGTGCGTTATATGAAAACGTGCATTTAACGGTTATTACCAAAAAAGAGTTGTTGGACGAAATTGATTTGAATGCCGCAAAGTTTTTCGGTAATTCAAATATCCGTCCGTTATACGGTGCACCTACTTTTATCCTTATTTCGGCAAAACTTACGGGTGCGACGGATAACGTTGGATTTTCGAATTGCGCTTGCATTGCCGAAAATATTGCTCTTGCGGCAACGGAGCTTGGACTGGGAGTTTGTCATATTTGGGGAGCGACAATAGCTTTGGCGCAAAATGGCGAGTTGCTTGGCAAATTGAAGCTTCCGGAAGGCTTTACGCCGTGTTGCGGAGTTATTATCGGTAAGACAGACGAAATTTATTGTGAAAAGGATATTCCGAAAAACAGAATTAAAACAGATTTTATAGAATAACAAATCAATGTTTTTTGAAAATCGTAAGCGTTTTTGGCTACGAATAAGCACTGTTATTTGCTTTTTAAACTTTTAAACAAAAAAAAGGAGAAAACAAATGCTGAACGTTAAAACTTCCGCTGACGGAATATACCGTGTA
>CAZJCI010000112.1:0-7548 GCA_964544455.1 uncultured Oscillospiraceae bacterium | reverse complement strand
TAACAAGCGCAATTTCCTGACCTTTGTGATTTTTAAAAACAAGAGATGTATCTTCGGAATCGGCGACGATATCCGAAAAAATTCCAAAATTAATTTTGCCGAAATCCGTGTTGTTGTTATCGTCCATTTTCCAGCATTCCTCCCGAAGTGTTTTTACCAAAAAATTTACATAAGCCGCAAAGACCAAACTCCCTGCGGCTTTTAAAAAGCGTTAATATTAAATAGCTTAATTAAAATCCAAGCATTGCCGCTCCGATAATTCCGGCGTCATTGCCGAGAGCGGCAATTTTGACGGTTGTTCTGTGCTTATTGCTTCTTGCGTATTCTTCTTTGTCAATATATTCCTGAAGCGGCTTTGTAAGATTTTCGCCTTCTTTGCAAATACCGCCGCCGATAACAATAACTTCCGGTTGGAAGATATTAATCATATTGATAAGTCCCGCCGCAAGATATTTTATGTATTTATCAACAACTTCTTTTCCGCACTTATCGTTCTTTCTCATAGCGTCGAAAGCCGTTTTTCCGTCAACATCGTCAAGCGTCGGAGCGATTTCCCACATAACCGTATCTTTGGTTTCAAGCATTTTGGCTTTTGTCATATTAATAAGTCCGGTTGCCGAAGAATATGCTTCCCAACATCCTTTTCTTCCGCAGGAACATTGCGCGCCGTCCACTTCAATAACAACGTGACCAAGTTCGCCGCCCGCATAATTAAAGCCGGAATATACCTTTTTATCTATAATGATTCCTCCGCCGACTCCGGTTCCCAAAGTAATCATAACGGAATTTGCGCATCCCTTTGCGGCGCCCCATTCCGCTTCGCCCTTTGCGGCGGCGTTTGCGTCGTTTTCAATATATACTTTTTTAATTCCCGAATATTCGGAAAGTTTTGCGGCAAGCGGATAATTTTCAAACGGCAAATTATTGGCATAAACAACCACGCCGTTATCGTGATCCGCCGTTCCGGGAGTGGCAATGCCGGCATATTCCACATCTTTAACGGAAATTCCGAGTTGTGCGCATAAATCAACGCAAAGCGCACCCATATCCTTAATAATTTCATCGGCACTGCGTTTTGCGTTTGTGGGAACGCTGCCTTTTTTAATCATTTCGCCTTTTTCGTTTACAATACCGACGGCAATATTTGTACCGCCGAGGTCAACTCCGATATAATACATAATAGGTTCTCCTTTTCAAACAATTATATTTTTCCATAATTATATTGCATATTTTATATATTGTCAAGCGTTTTATGTAAATTTTACGTTTTTATAAACTGTTTTTACGCTTTTGCCGTTATCTGTTAAAATCCGATTCGTCAACCATTCCCATAAGTCTTTTGTTAAATTCTTCGGCGGTGTTATAGCCAAGCTTTTTCTGTCTGTTGTTCATTGCGGCAATTTCAAGAATAATCGCAAGATTACGTCCGGGATGAACCGGAACGGTAATGGACGGAATTTTAATTCCCATAATTTCCGCATATTCGGTTTCCAATCCGACTCTTTCATAAAACTTTCCTTGTTGCCAAGGCTCCAAATTTACCACAAGGTCTATTTTTTCCGTAAGCTTAACCGCACCCATACCGAAAAGACGGCGCACGTCGATAATGCCTATGCCTCTCAGTTCAATATAATGACGAATAAGTTCCGGTGCCGAACCAACAAGGGTTTTGGAAGATACTCGTTTAATTTCAACGGCGTCGTCGGCAATAAGCCTATGACCACGTTTAACAAGCTCTATTGCGGTTTCGCTTTTTCCGACGCCGCTGTCGCCCAAAATAAGCAAACCTTCGCCGGACACTTCCACCAAAACTCCGTGTCGGGTAATTCTCGGAGCAAGTTGAACGTTTAAAAAGGAAATAAGCGCCGCCATAAACTCCGATGTTCCGACGGAAGAAACCAACAGCGGAACCTCATATTTTTGGCACAGCTCTTTAAATTCTTCGAATATTTCAAGATCGGAACTGAACACCACGCTTGCCGCACCGTGTTTTAAAAATTCTTCTATTCTGCAATATCTTTCGTTTTTTTCAAGACTTAAAAGGTATCTGTATTCAACTTTACCGATTATTTGTATTCTGCCCGGCTCATGATGATCGAAAAAGCCCGCAAGCGGAAGACCGGGACGGTTAATATCGCTGCGTTCTATTTGAATTTCATCGGCAGGCTTCGGCAAATAAACCTCTTTAAGCTGACATTCTTTAATAATTGCGGACAACGCCACAGTATATGCTTTTGAATTTTCGGCGTCAAAACTCATATGTTTCTCCCTTCATACTTAAAAATTAACGGGTTATATCGAAATATGTTTATAACAGATTTTTCCTTACGAAAAATCCACTTTGTTCCTACCTATAATATACCATATTACAATTTGATTGTCAAGTGAATTTTTTGTGCAATTATCAATTTATTATTGAATTGTTAATGACTGAAAACGCTAAAAAAGCGTATTACGGCAGTTGGTTTTTATCAAGTATATTTTTGGTTAATTGCTTTATAATGCAAAAAATGCAAGTCTGCCTTTAATTTTGGCAGACTTGCGTTTTTATTGCGTACTGTATTGATTTTTATATAATTATCAGCGAGTTTTTCTGCTCTTTAATGCTTTTAACACAACTGTTGCTCCTATGCAAGTGAAAAGAGTTTCGGGAAGCATATATGCTCCGTTATAAACAAGCGAATAAACAAACGGATTTGCAAATCCAGCGTCAAGTGCGTTGGAACTCCAAATTGTAACGCCGGAAATGTAATGACATACAAAGCGTAAAACGCAAACAAAAAAAACGCCGCCTATTTCGCCTAAAGTTCCGAATTTTTTAAAAATACCCGCAAGCCCCAATACCGCAAAAGCGGCAAAATAATCCAAAATAAAACAAATAATAAGAACTTTTACCGAAAGTCCCCAACCTACGGCACCCGAAACAAGGGCTTGCATACAACCGTATACAAAAGCCGTGCCTACTCCCCATTTAATTCCGTGTCGCAAAGAAATAAGACAAATCGGGAGCATGGAAAGAAGCGTTACCGAACCTCCGAACGGCATTTCAATAATTTTTATAAGACTTAATACAAAAGCCAATGAAACCATAACGGCGCATTCCGCTAAAATTTGAATACGTTTTTTTGACATAATTTTTGACATAAACAATATCTCCGTTCTTTAATGTAATTTGATGAAAAAAACACAATTTGCACAGCTGAACGAATAATTCTAACTGTCGTTAAAAAAACGATAAGTTTGTCCGACTTTTCGAACCGTACAAAATATGCTTATCATACATTTTAAGAATTTTGTCACATTAAAACCTCCCCAAAAAACAAAAATGCCGCACTTAATATCTGTGCGGCAAAATTACGGTCGGTACTAAATATTCTTCCTACGCCGGCATTATCCGAACAGGTTAAAAGGATTCGAAAAAAATTCGTCTCAGCCGAGAAACCTCAGCACTCCTGAAATATTAAGTGTAATGTGTATATCATATTGTATCATAAACGATTGAATTTGTCAAGCGGTTTAATAAAGAATTTTTTTTGTTTACAATTACAAAAAATTATTGGCGTTTTGCTGTTGCGGCGCAACGGTTATATCAATAAAAAACAATTCGTTCACAAAATGTGTGTAATTATTGACATAATATGATATTAGAATATGGGCGTACGGAAAAGTGCATTAACGGCATTTTCAATACAAATTTAATTTGTGAGATATAATCTCCAAGGAGGATTATTATGGCAGATAACATACTTGACAGATTCGACCAAAATATGACAGCCGCAACCGAAATCGATTCTTCCAAAAAGCTTAGAATCGGTTTTATCGGCACGGGCGGAAATGCAAATTCGCATATTCAGGCATACTTAAAACAGCCCGATGTTGAAATTGTTTGCGGTGCCGACCTTATTGCCGGCAAAGCGCGCAAATTCCTTGATAATTATAAGCTTTTAAACGCCAAAGATTATACCGACTATAAGCAAATGATTGCCGAAAACAAGCTTGACGCGGTTTCGGTTTGCACATACAACAGCCAGCACGCGCCCTGCGCAATTTATGCAATGGAGCACGGTCTTAATGTTTTGCTTGAAAAGCCGTTTACCGTAACTCTTGAAGAAGCCGTTGCCGTAAGAAAAGCCGAAAAAGAAAGCGGAAAGGTTCTTTCAATCGGATTCCAGCCCAGATTCGACGCCAACATGAAGATGATTAAAAAAATCGTGGAAAGCGGAGAACTCGGCGAAATTTATTATATTCAAACGGGCGGCGGCAGACGTCACGGCATTCCCGTTGGTTGGTCCACCACCTTTATTGAAGGCGATAAGGGCGTTCTTGGAGCTATCGGCGATATTGGTTGCTACTCTTTGGATATGTGCCTTAACGCAATGGGCTATCCCAAGCCGGTAACTGTTTCGGGACGTATTTCGGGATTTTTCGGAAGAACGCCGGAAGCATATTCTTCGGCAACCGAATCCGACAGCAAGAGATATGCCGACCTTTTTGCGGTTGACGATTTTGCTTCCGCATATATCAGACTCGATAACGGCGTTGTTCTTGATTTCAGAATAGCATGGTATATGCACCTCGATACCCCCGGCGATACAATTATTATGGGTAAAAAGGGTTCGCTCCGAATTCCTTCAACGGATTGTTGGAACGGCTCCGTTGGCGGCGCAATGAAAATATATCACGATATTTGCGGCAAGCCCACCGAAACAATAGTTCCTCTTCTTAAAAACCCCGAAGGCGTTTCGAATGTCGATATGAAAATTCGTTCTTTCTTGGACGCAATAAAGAACGGCACGCCGTCTCCCATTCCGTCAAGCCAGATTATAATCAATCAGGCAATAATCGACGGTATTGTGAAGTCGTCTGAAGTCGGACACGAAATAGAAATCAACATTCCCGGTCTTGATTGATTCATAAATAATTTTTTAAGTCAAGTCCTGCGCTTGCATTGTTTGCGGGCGCGGGGCTTTTTGCGTTGATTTTTGCGGAAATTTCCGCTTTGAGGTGAAATTATGAAATGGTTGGTAAAAGATAAAAATTTTTATAAAACTCTTGTTGCGTTGGCTCTTCCCATAGCGTTGCAAAATCTTATTTCTTTTTTGGTGAATTTTGCGGATAACGTTATGGTGGGAAGCCTTGGCGAAATAGATATTTCCGGCGTATATATGGGCAGACAGCTTGCCACGGTTATTCAGTGCTTTATGAACGGCGTGGGTTCGGCGGTGCTCATTTTGGGTGCGCAATATTACGGAAAGAAAAACTTTGAAGCGATTAAAAAAATAATTTTTATGGGTTTGCGCGTTTCCGTTGCGCTTGGCGTTGTTTATTCCGCAATATGCGTTTTGTTCGCACCGCAAATACTTTCGGTTCTTACAAACGGAAACACGGCGGTTGTGGAATCCGGCACACCCTATTTGCAGATAACCGGAGCTTCTTTTTTGTTTTATTGCATAACGCAACTGTTTATTTATTCGTTGCGCAGTGTGGAAAACGCAAAACTTGGGTTGTGGCTCGGCTTAACCACGCTTGTTATTAACTGTTCGTTAAACTACGTTTTGATTTTCGGAAAATTCGGCGCACCCGAATTGGGCGTTACCGGAGCGGCAATAGCCACCCTTGCGGCAAGAATAACCGAATGCGCCGTAACGCTGATTTATGTGTTTAAAATAGAAAAAACGCTTAATTTGAAAATATCCGAAATAGGTATGAAATCTTCGGAACTTGCCAAAGATATGGTTAAACACGGAATACCCGTGTTTACCGGAGAAATTGTTTGGGCTGTAAATATGCTTTTTCAAAGCTATATTTGCGGCAGATACAGCGAAGAAATAATGGCGGCTTTCAGTATTACAAATATGATGAGCAACTTGGTTTACGTATGGGCGGCGGGGCTTGCTTCCGCTGTCGGAATAATTACGGGCAAAACCGTTGGCGCAGGAAAATATGACCTTATGAAACAATATGCAAAAACGGTGCAGGTTTTGTTTGTTATGGTGGGAATATTAAGCGGTTTGCTTATTTTCGCACTGAAAAATCCGTTCATTTCTTTGTATAACGTAAACGCCGAAACCGTTGCCGTTGCCAAAAGGCTTATGAACACACTGTGCTTTATTATGGCGGGAACGTGCTATGAAATGGTGGGACTTGCGGGGCTTGTAAAAGCCGGAGGCGATACTTCGTTTGTAATGATTAACGACGCAATTCACGTTTTTCTCATAATAATTCCGTCTTCGCTTATTTGCTATAAAATGGGTGCGCCGGTTTGGGCGGTATATTTGTGCCTGAAATGCGACCAAATTTTAAAATGCTTTGTTGCCGCCGTAAAAATCAACAGATTTAAATGGATGAAAAAGCTTGTGCGAGAAAGCGAATAAACCGCCGTTTGGAAAAATTAACAAAAATAACCGAAACAGATAACAGATAATAGATAATAGATAATACGGAGAAACCAATGCTTACATATACATACGTATTAAAAGGAAAATTTGATTTTGTTCAAAAACCGAAACCGCAAATTTTGCACGAAAGTGACGCAATTGTTAAAGTTACGCTTGCAAGCATTTGTTCAAGCGATTTGCACATAAAGTGCGGAAGCGTTCCCCGAGCGGTTGAGGGAATAACTCTTGGACACGAAACAGTCGGCGTTGTGGAAGAAGTGGGTTCGGCGGTAAAGAATTTTAAAAAAGGCGACAGAGTTGTTGTAAACGTCGAAACGTTTTGCGGCGAATGCTTTTTTTGCCGCAACGGATATGTCAACAACTGCATTGACAAAAACGGCGGCTGGGCGTTGGGGTGCCGAATAGACGGCGGTCAAGCCGAATATGTAAGAGTGCCTTTTGCAAATTACGGCTTGAATAAAATTCCCGATAACGTAACCGATAGGCAAGCTTTGCTTGCGGGCGACGTGCTTGCAACCGGTTTTTGGGCAACCCGCATTTCGCAAATTACAACGCAAGATACCGTTTTAATAATAGGCGCGGGACCAACGGGAATTTGCACTTTACTTTGCGCAATGCTGAAAAATCCAAAAAGAATCATCGTTTGCGAAAAAGACGAAAAAAGAATTGAATTCATACGCCGAAACTATCCACAAGTTTTAACGGTTACGCCAAACGAATGTTTGAATTTTGTGCAAAACAACAGCGACCACGGCGGCGCAGACGTTGTTCTTGAAGTTGCGGGTGCGGATTCTTCGTTCGAACTTGCGTGGCGTTGCGCACGCCCCAACGCCGTTGTAACCGTGGTTGCGCTTTATGATAAACCGCAAATTTTGCCTTTGCCCGATATGTACGGAAAAAATTTAACCTTTAAAACGGGCGGCGTGGACGGTTGCGACTGCAACGAAATTTTAAGTCTTATTTCGCAAGGCAAGCTTAACACCGAACCGCTTATAACGCACACGTTTCCGCTTGAAAAAATCGACCAAGCATATAACCTTTTTCAAAACAAACTTGACGGCGTTATTAAAATTGCGGTGGATTGCAATTTGCAATAAAACAACCGTTAAATTCAATAAAAGAATGCTTATTAATATTAATTTAATAATGA
>CAZJCI010000111.1:0-7589 GCA_964544455.1 uncultured Oscillospiraceae bacterium | reverse complement strand
AAATACCGTTCCGTTGCAGTCTTGCTTTTTTGCAAGACTGCTTTTTTTGCCGCCGAAAAATTAAACCGTAAAATTTAAAAAAGAAAAAAATACGTCGAAATAATTACAAGAACGGCGAATCACTTAAAAAATTGTTGGAATTTACCATTAAAAACTGATTTTTTTTGAAATTTACTATTGAAATTTTACTAAAATAGGTGTATAATACATATGGTATCATTTTTTTAATATAAATTACGGTTTTCGCCAAAAGGAGTTATAAATGACAGAACCTAAAAACAATTTGCCTCAATATTTGTTTAACCAAGGAACAAATTTTAAAGCCTACGAATATTTGGGAGCTCATACCGAAATTGAAAACGGAAAAAAATCATACATATTTAGGGTGTGGGCGCCAAATGCGGATAAAGTATTTTTGTGCGGCGATTTTTGCGGCTGGGAAGAGGGAGTTCCCATGACGCCCGCGGGCGGCGGCGTTTGGGAAGCAACCGTGCAAAACGTTTCGGTTTACGATTGCTATAAATATAAAATTCAAAATCACGGGCGAGTTATATATAAATCCGACCCGTACGCTTTTCATTTTGAAACACCGCCCGCAACCGCCTCAAAATTTTACGATATTTCCGATTACCGTTGGCGCGACGGAAAGTGGATGCAAAACCGCAAAAAAAATCACCAAGAACACGGGCGAGACGTTCCGATTAACATATACGAAATGCACCTTGAATCATGGAAAAAAAAGGAAGACGGAACCCCCTATTCCTATAAAGAGCTTGCCGCAGTCCTTGCGCCCTACGTCAAACAAATGGGATATACTCACATCGAACTTCTTCCCGTGGCGGAACATCCTTTCGGCGGCTCGTGGGGCTATCAGGTAACGGGCTATTACGCGCCCACGTCCCGTTTCGGAACGCCGCACGATTTTATGAGTTTTATCGACGAAATGCACCGCGCGGGAATAGGCGTAATCCTCGATTGGGTGCCGGCTCATTTCCCGAAAGACGCTCACGGACTTTATGAATTCGACGGTCAACCGCTTTACGAATATCAGGGCAAGGACAGAATGGAGCACGAGGGCTGGGGAACAAGACGTTTCGACGTGGGCAGAAACGAAGTGGAATGTTTTTTAATTTCCAACGCTGTTTTTTGGGCGCAAATTTATCATATCGACGGCTTGCGTGTGGATGCGGTTGCTTCGATGATTTATTTGGATTACGACAAACGCCCCGGCGAATGGATTCCCAACGTCCATGGCACAAATATTTGCCTTGAAGCAACCTCGTTTTTCGGCAAACTTAACGCATATATGAAAAAAGAGTTTCCGGACGTTATGATGATTGCCGAAGAATCCGGCGCAAACGTAAAAATCACCGGGTTCGAAAATTCCGGTCTTGGGTTCGATTATAAGTGGAATATGGGCTGGATGAACGATTCTTTGTCGTATTGCGAACTTGACCCGCTGTTCCGAAAAGGCAGTCATTCAAAGCTTACTTTTTCGCTTATGTACGCTTTTTCCGAAAATTTTGTTTTGCCCATATCGCACGACGAGGTTGTGCACGGAAAAAAATCCTTGCTGGATAAAATGCCCGGCGAATATTCGCAAAAATTTTCCGGCGTAAGAGCGTTTGCAACATATATGATGACTCACCCCGGAAAAAAGCTTATGTTTATGGGCTGCGAAATTGGGCAGTTTGTCGAATGGGATTACAAAAAAAGCGTGGAATGGTTCCTTTTGCAATACGAAAGCCACGCAAAACTGCAAAGGTTCTTTGCGGATATAAACAACCTGTATCTTTCAAAACGCGAACTTTGGGAGCAGGACGATTCGTGGGCGGGGTTCGAATGGATGATGGCGGACAATTGCAACGACGGAGTAATTGCCTATATGCGATATGCCAAAAACGGCGACGGCGTTTTGTGCGTTGTTAATTTCACACCCGTAAAAAGGGAAAATTTTAAAACCGCAACGCCCTATGAAGCGTGGTTTTCCGAACTTATCAATTCGGAAGATGAAAAATACGGCGGATGCGGAACAACAAATCCTCGCAAAATCAAATCCAAAAAGGAAAATTTCGACGGCAAGGAATATGCTCTTTCGTTTAATCTTGCACCCTATGCCGGAATTGTTTTTCAAGCAAAGCGGGTTTTGCGTAAAAACGTAAAACAGGCAACAGCCCCAAAAAGCAAAAGAATACCCAAAAAAACTTCTTCAAGCATAGCAAGACGGACAAATAAAAAATAAATCATAAGTCGCAAAACAAAAGCATAAAATATATTTCCCATAAAATTTTAAGAACACAAAATAAGCGTAAAAACGCAAAAGAATAGGAGTAGTGTTAATTAATGTTCAGAAAAAAAGAATGTGTGGCAATGCTGCTTGCCGGCGGTCAGGGAAGCAGACTTTATGCGCTTACGTCGAAGGTGGCAAAGCCCGCCGTGCAGTTCGGCGGCAAATACCGAATCATAGATTTTCCGCTTTCCAACTGCATTAATTCCGGAATAGATACCGTGGGAGTGCTCACGCAATATCAGCCGCTTGTGCTTAACGAATATATTGGGAACGGTTTGCCGTGGGATTTGGACAGATATTTCGGCGGTGCGTCAATATTGCCGCCTTATCAGGGAAAGGAACGCTCCGATTGGTATAAGGGAACGGCAAACGCCATTTTTCAAAATTTGGAATTCATAAACAAATTCGATCCCGATTACGTCCTTATTCTTTCCGGCGACCATATCTATAAAATGGATTATTCCGAAATGCTGGAATACCACAAAGCAAACAACGCCGCTTGCACCATTGCCGTGCTGGACGTGCCCATCGAAGAAGCTTCAAGGTTCGGGATTATGAGCGTGAACCCCGACGGTTCGATTTATAAATTCACGGAAAAACCCAAAGAACCCGACAGCACAAAAGCGTCCATGGGAATATATATTTTTTCAAAAGAAGCCCTTTTCAAATATCTTTGCGAAGATAACGCCAATCCGCAATCCTGCAACGATTTCGGCAAAAACATAATTCCCGCAATGCTTGCCTCGGGCGAAAAAATGATGGCATACGAATTTTCCGGCTATTGGAAAGACGTGGGGACAATCGCAAGCCTTTGGGAAGCCAATATGGACCTTATAAATCCCAATGCAAACTTTAATTTGGGCGACGAATCCTGGCGAATATATTCCCGAACCGAAAGCAGACCTCCGCATTATCTTGGAGCGGACGCAAAAATAAGCAATTCCGTTCTTACGGAAGGTTGCGAAATATACGGAACGGTGGCAAATTCCATACTCGGCGGCGGAGTAAAAGTCGCCAAAGGCGCAATAATAAAAGATTCCGTAATTATGTCCGACGTGGAAATAGGCGAAAACGCCGTTGTGGAATATTGCATAATCGACAGCAACACAAAAATCGGCGCACAAGCAAAAATAGGCAAACCAAAGGAAACCGCCAAAGGAATAACCGTTATCGGCGAAAAATGCACCGTACCGCCCAAAATGATTATAGGCGATAACGAAATGATAGCCGAAATATAAAAAGGGAGCGTAAAACAATGACAGCCGTAGGACTTATTTTTTCAAACATACACGACAGAAACATAACCGAAATGACAAGAACCCGCACCATGGCGTCCGTGCCGTTCGGGTGCCGATACAGATTAATCGATTTTGCACTTTCCAATATGGTAAATTCCGGAATAGATAAAGTGGGCATTGTGACGCACTATAATTACCAATCTTTGCTTGACCACATAGGCAACGGAAAGGATTGGGATTTGGCTCGCCGCTCCGGAGGCATAAAAATATTGCCGCCCTTCATAACCGCATACGACAGCAACGTTGCAAACAAGCTTTATTCCACCCGCCTTGAAGCCATGATAGGCATAAAAAATTTCATAAACCGTTGCACCGAAGATTATGTTGTTTTAACGGATTGCGATATTATTTGCAACATCGACTTGGCAAAAGTAATAAAACGCCACGAAGAAAGCGATGCGGAACTTACCGTAGTAACCAAAAACGTATATATTTCCGGCGAAGACGCCGGCAAACAAACCGTAATCGAAACCGACGACGGCGATTACGCCACGCAAATATACGACAGCACCGTCAACACAACCGGCATAAAAACAATTTCCGCAAACATTTTTGTAATAAAACGGACAAATTTGCAAAGCATAATTTTGGAATCCCTGGCGCACGGCTATAAGTCGTTCACAAAAGACGTTCTTTCCGTTATGGCGAAAAGAAGACTAATAAAATGCTTTAATTTCGACGGATTCTACGCCTCCGTAAACTCTCTTGCGGGATATTTTTCAACAAGTATGCAATTGCTTTCGCCCGAAGTCAGGGCTTGCCTTTTCGGAATAAAACACCGCCCCGTAATGACAAAGGTTCGAAATTCTCCGCCCGCAAAATATTCCCAAAGCGCGTCGGTTTCCAACTCGCTTGTTGCGGACGGTTGCGTAATCGAAGGCGAAGTAAGCGATTCCATTCTTTTCAGGGGAGTAAAAATCGGCAAAGGAACGGTTGTAAAAAACTGCATACTGTTGCAGGATACCTATATCGGCGAAAATTGCGGCTTGAATTGCGTAATAACGGATAAAAACGTCGTTATTAAAGACGGCAGAAATCTTTCCGGTCACGAAACAATGCCGTTCTTCATAGAAAAAGGAGCAAGAGTTTAAGCGTTTTTGCGCTTGTTTTTTAAGAAAGGATAAATTATGAAAAAAATACTTTTTGTGGGCTCGGAAGCCTTGCCGTTTGCGGCAACGGGCGGACTTGGCGACGTTTTGGGCTCTTTGCCCGCCGCAATTGCAAAAAAAGCTCAAGGCAACGCCGACATACGTGTTGTAATGCCTCTTTACGATAAAATTTCGGAAGAATATAAAAATCAAATGAAATTCATTTGCTCTTTTACGGTTCCGCTTTCTTGGCGAAATCTTTATTGCGGCGTAAAATCGCTTGAATTAAACGGAGTTGTTTATTATTTCATAGATAACGAATTCTATTTCAAACGAGGTCCCATTTACGGTCACTACGACGACGGCGAACGCTATGCCTATTTTTGCAAAGCGGTGCTTACTATGCTTGCTCAAATAGATTTTTTCCCGGACATCCTTCACGCCCACGATTGGCAAGCCGCGCTTTCCGTAATTTATGCCAAAAGAAAATTTTCTCACCTTGGCGGCTATAACGGCATAAAAACCGTGTTTACAATCCATAATATCGAATATCAGGGAAAATATGATTTTGCAATTCTTGGCGACGTTTTCGATTTGGACGAAAGCGATAAACCGATTGTGGAATACGGCGATTGCATTAATCTTATGAAAGGCGCGATTCAGTGCGCCGATAAGGTAACAACCGTAAGCCCGCAATATGCCGAGGAAATAAAAACGCAGGAATATTCGCACGGTTTGCACTATATACTCAGGGAAAACGAATATAAGCTGTGCGGAATTCTTAACGGCATAGATACGGATATGTATAACCCCAAAACGGATTCCGCAATAGAATATAATTACACCGAAAGAAGCTTGGCAAAAAAAAGCAAAAACAAAACTTCGCTTCAAGCGGAACTGGGACTTCCCCAAAATCCCGATATTCCACTGTATGCGATTATAACCCGTTTGGTTGCCCATAAGGGAATAGACCTCATAAAGCGTATTATGTTCGAATTTATCGCCGAAAACAACGTTCAGCTTGTCGTTTTGGGAACGGGTAACACTGAATACGAAGAATTTTTTAAAGAATTGGAAAAAGTTTATCCGCAAAAGGCGAGAGCTCTTATTACTTACGACAGAAATATGGCGAAAAAAATATACGCCTCCGCAAATATGCTGATAATGCCCTCCAAAAGCGAACCTTGCGGGCTTGCCCAAATGATTGCTTCCCGCTACGGAACCGTGCCGATTGTGCGAGAAACCGGCGGACTTTTCGATTCCGTAAAACCCTATTGGGAAGACGAAAAACAGGCTTACGGAAACGGTTTTACCTTTGCAAACTATAACGCGCACGAACTGCTGGACAGATTGCAAGCCGCTTTGAATGTTTATAATAACTCTGAAAAGTGGGAAGCTTTGGTTAAAACGTCGATGAAAACTGATTTTTCGTGGAATAATTCGGCACAAAAGTATATTGACTTATATGAGAATTTGTGATATAATAATATATTAATTCATTTAATGCGTAAAACGGCGGCGCGCGTCGTTTGCGGCTTACGAAAGGAATAACTGTAAGATGAATCATAACCCCGAAAAAAACGAAGTTAAAGAGCTTATCGAAACAAAGCTTGCAAGATATTTCGGAGCTTCCCCCGAAGAAGCCACAAAAGAGCAAATGTATAAGGCGGCGGCGTTGTGCGTTAAAGATATTTTAACGGATAAAAGAAAAACATATAAAAATCAGGTAAACGCCAAAGAAGCGAAAAGAGTATACTATATGTGTATGGAATTTTTGCTTGGCAGAAGTTTGAAAAACAACCTGTGCAATTTGGGGCTTACCGAAAGTTTCGGAGCCGCCGTGGAAGAACTCGGCTTCAATCTTTCGGAACTTTATGAATCCGAACCCGATCCGGGCTTGGGCAACGGCGGACTCGGCAGGCTTGCCGCTTGCTTTATGGATTCGCTGTCCTCGCTGGACTATCCCGCAACGGGCTTTTCCATTTGCTATGAATACGGACTTTTCAAGCAAAAAATTGTGGACGGAATGCAGGTTGAATTGCCCGACATATGGCTTCCCGGCGGCGAAGTGTGGCTTGTTCCCCGCACCGACAGAACCTTTAAGGTTCGTTTCGGCGGTCACATAAGCGAAAAATGGGAAAACGGCAGATGCGAAATAATTTATAACGATTCGGAAGAAATAGAAGCCGTTCCCTATGATATGATGATTTCCGGTGCGGATTCAAATGCGGTTTCAAGCCTGCGCCTTTGGAAAGCGCAGGATATTCACAACTTCAATATGGGGCTGTTCACGCAAGGTCAATATTACAGCGCAATGAAAGAAAGCACCGACGCGGATATAATTTCAAAAGTACTTTATCCGTCGGATAACCACGACGAAGGAAAACTGTTAAGACTTTCGCAACAGTATTTTCTTGTTTCGGCGTCCGTGCAAAGTATTATAAGAGACCACATTGCCGTATATAAAACGCTTGAAAACCTTTCGCAAAAGGTTGCAATACACATAAACGATACCCACCCCGCACTGTGCATTCCCGAACTTATGCGAATCCTTATGGACGATTATTGTTTCGATTGGGATAAGGCGTGGAACACCGTTATTAATACCGTTTCCTATACAAACCACACGGTTATGCCCGAAGCTTTGGAAACATGGAACGAGGATTTGTTCCGCCTTAAACTTCCCCGAATCCATATGATTGTTAAGGAAATTAACGAACGCTTTTGCCGAGCCGCCTGGGACGCTTTTCCGGGCAATTGGAACAGAATTTCCAATATGGCGATAATAAGCCACAATCAGGTAAGAATGGCAAACCTTTCGGTTGTGGGTTCGCACACAATAAACGGCGTTTCGGCTCTTCATTCGGATATTCTTAAAGAAACGGTTTTTAAGGATTTCTTCAGAATGTATCC
>CAZJCI010000110.1:0-7623 GCA_964544455.1 uncultured Oscillospiraceae bacterium | reverse complement strand
AATTGCAAACGAAACAAGAGTGGGGGGGACGTCTATATTTTCAAAAGAGCCGCTCATGGAGTCTTTGCCGCCTATTGAAGCGATTCCGAGCTCTTTTTGAGCCTTAAACGCACCCAAAAGAGCCGCCATGGGCTTGCCCCAACGCTTGCCGTCGTGCAACGGCTTTTCAAAATATTCCTGGAACGTAAGATATGTATCTTCAAACGAAGCTCCCGTGCAAATAAGTTTTGCAACGGATTCCACAACCGCAAGATATGCGCCGTGATAAGGGCTTTTTTCCGTGATAAACGGGTTATAGCCGTATGACATAACCGAAACGGTGGAAGAGTCTTGCTTTTCGGCTGAAACCTTGTTTACCATAGCCTGAATTGGCGTAAGCTGATTTTTGCCGCCGAAAGGCATAAGCACGGTTCCTCTTCCAATGGTGGAATCGAATCTTTCGGAAAGACCTCGTTTTGAACAAACGTTAAGGTCGTTTGCAAGAGCTTTCATACCGTCTTCAAAGTTTTGCGGAATTTGTTTTTCAAAATTTTGCGGCTTTGCAAGAACAACGTCCGTGTGTTTTTCCGCTCCGTTTGAATTAAGAAATTCACGTGAAACGTTTACAATCGCTTTTCCTCGGTGGTTAAGAACCAAACGCGGTTCTTTTGTTACGGTTGCAACAACGGTTGCTTCCAAATTTTCCTTGTCGGCAAGAGCGCAGAACTTTTGAGCGTCCTCTTTTGCAACAACAACCGCCATTCTTTCCTGCGATTCGCTTATTGCAAGTTCCGTTCCGTCCAAACCTTCGTATTTTTTGGGAACGGAATCAAGATTTACGCAAAGTCCGTCCGCAAGTTCGCCTATTGCGACGGAAACTCCGCCCGCGCCGAAATCGTTACATCTCTTAATAAGTTTTGAAGCTTCGGGGTTGCGGAAAAGTCTTTGCAATTTTCTTTCTTCGGGAGCGTTGCCTTTTTGAACTTCCGCACCGCAACTTTCAAGCGAAGAAAGACTGTGCGATTTTGAAGAACCCGTTGCGCCTCCGCAACCGTCTCTGCCGGTTCTTCCGCCCAAAAGAATAACAATATCTCCGGGTTGAGGGCGTTCACGCCTTACGTTTTCGGCGGGAGCGGCGGCAACAACAGCGCCTATTTCCATTCTTTTTGCGGCGTAGCCGTCATGATAAATTTCGTCCACAAGTCCTGTGGCAAGTCCGATTTGGTTACCGTAGGAGGAATAGCCGTTTGCCGCGGTTGTAACAATTTTTCTTTGCGGAAGTTTTCCCGCCATTGTTTGAGAAATGGGAAGAAGAGGATTTGCCGCGCCGGTAACACGCATTGCCGAATAAACATAGGAACGTCCGGAAAGGGGGTCTCGAATTGCGCCGCCGATGCAGGTTGCCGCACCGCCGAACGGTTCTATTTCCGTGGGGTGGTTGTGGGTTTCGTTTTTAAACAAAAGCAACCAATCTTCTGTTTTTCCTTCGATTTCCACTTTTATTTTAACCGTGCAGGCGTTAATTTCTTCGGATTCGTCAAGTTTTTCAAGTTTGCCCTGCTTTTTAAGATATTTAACCGCAATTGTGGCAATATCCATAAGGCAAACGGGTTTGGTTCTGCCAAGCTCTTTTCGCACGGCAACATATTCGTCATATGCGTCTTCAAGCAGTTTGTCTTCAAATTGAATTTTATCTATGTTTGTAAGGAACGTTGTGTGGCGGCAGTGGTCCGACCAATAGGTGTCAATCATTTTTATTTCGGTATAAGTGGGGTTTCGTTTTTCCGAAACAAAATAGCTTTGGCAGAATTTAAGGTCGTCAATATCCATTGCCAAACCGTTTTTGTTTAAAAATTCCGTAAGTTCTTCGTCGTTGAAATTGCAAAAGCCGCAAACGTTTTTAACGTCTTCGGGGTAAGCATATTTTGTTTCCAAAGTTTCATAATTTTCAAGCGACGCAATTCTTGCTTCAACCGGATTTACAACGTATTTTTTTATGGAATTAACGTCGTCTTCCGAAAGGTTGCCCTTAAGCATATAAACTTTTGCGCTTTTTACCGTCGGTCTGTCGCCTTTGGAAATAAGACTTATGCACTGCGCCGCCGAATCCGCACGCTGGTCGAACTGTCCCGGAAGATATTCCACCGCAAAAACGGTATAGCCGTCCGTGTTAAGCTCCGAATATGTAATGTCCGTTTGCGGTTCGGAAAATACCGTTTTGGCGGCAATTTCAAACAGCTCTTCGGAAATGTTTTCCGCGTCGTAGCGGTTTATAATTCTTACGTCTTCAAGGTCTGCAATACCCAAAAGCTCTTTAATTTCGTTTTTTAATCCTCTTGCCTCGTTTGCAAGCGTTTTTTGTTTTTCCACATATATTCTGTAAACCATATTGTCGTCCTTTCGGAATATTTATATTTTGGGCAAAATGCCGTTGTCACCTTTGTCGCCGTCAGCAGACGGTAAAACATTAATTATCCGATTGCATTGCCAAAAGAGCTTTTTTGCCGATGTCGCTTCGGAAATACACGTTTTCGAACTTGACCTTTTCCACTACGCCGTAAGCTTTTTTAACGGCGTTTTGCAAAGTATCCGCTTTTGCCACCGCACCCAAAACTCTGCCGCCGGAATTAACAAGTTTTCCGTCCGAAAGTTTTGCTCCAGCAACATATATATCTTCGTCTTTTTCAAGGGAGGGCAAAGAAATTTCATAGCCTGTTTCGTATTTTTGCGGGTAGCCCTTTGAAGCCGCAACCACGCAACACGCAGAACCTTCGGAAAACTTAACTTCCGTGTTTGCAAGAGTTCCGTTGCGGCAGGCTTGCATAACCGTAAGCAAATCGGATTCCAAAAGCGGAAGAACAACCTGAGTTTCGGGGTCGCCGAATCGGCAGTTGTATTCTATTACCTTAACTCCGTTTTTTGTTATCATAAGCCCGAAATACAAACAGCCCTTAAATGTTCTGCCCTCTTTATTCATCGCATTGATTGTGGGAATAAAAATTGTTTGCATACATTCGTCCGCAATTTTTTTTGTGTAATACGGGTTTGGCGCAATTGTGCCCATTCCGCCCGTGTTAAGTCCCAAATCGCCGTCCAATGCACGTTTGTGGTCCATGGAAGAAACCATTGGAACAACGGTTTTTCCGTCCGTAAACGAAAGAACCGAAACTTCGGGACCTTCCAAAAATTCTTCGATAACTATTTTTGAACCGCTTTCGCCGAAAACCTTTTCCTGCATTACGGAACGGACGGCGTCTTTTGCTTCTTCCCGAGTCATAGCGATAATAACGCCTTTGCCCAAAGCCAAGCCGTCCGCCTTAATAACTGTGGGAATGGGGGCTGTTTCCAAATATTCCAACGCTTTTTCGGCGTTTTCGAAAACTTCGTATTCCGCCGTGGGAATACCGTATTTTTTCATAAGATTTTTGGAAAAGACCTTGCTGCCCTCAATAATAGCGGCGTTGGCAAAAGGACCGAAACACGGAATGCCCGCTTCTTCCAATGCGTCCACAACGCCAAGCACCAACGGGTCGTCGGGAGCCACAACGGCAAAGTCCAACTTGTTTTCCGTTGCGAATTTTACAATTTCGTCTTTATCTTTTGCGCCGATATTAACGCATTCCGCGTCGGCGGCAATACCGCCGTTGCCGGGGAGCGCATAGATTTTTGTGATTTTTTTGTTTTCCAACAGCTTTTTAATAATGGCGTGCTCTCTGCCGCCTGAACCTATAACCGCAATTTTCATTATATTAAACTCCTGATATTATTTTTTAACCGTGTTTTTGCTTTAATGCAAGTTTTCAACACTCCAAAGATTAATGGTGGAAAAGTCGCATTCCGGTAAACGCCATTGCAATGTTGTGTTTATCGCACGCTTCAATAACAAGGTCGTCTCGAATTGAACCGCCGGGCTGGGCAATATAGGAAACGCCGCTTTTTTTGGCTCTTTCCACATTATCGCCGAACGGGAAAAATGCGTCGGAACCAAGCGAAACTCCGCTTATGCCGCTTAAATATTCCGCCGCTTCGGCGTTTGTAAGAGGTTCGGGACGGGTTTTAAAATAGTTTTGCCAAATTCCGTCGGCGCAAACGTCCTCTTCGTTTTTGTTGATATATCCGTCGATAACGTTGTCTCTGTCGGCTCTGCCCAAAGTTTCAAGGAAAGGAAGACCTAAAACTTTTGGGTGACGGCGCAACATCCACGTGTCGGCTTTTGTTCCCGCAAGGCGGGTGCAGTGTATTCTTGATTGCTGACCTGCGCCCACGCCTATTGCCTGACCGTCGAACGCATAGCAAACGGAGTTGGATTGCGTATATTTAAGCGTTATAAGCGAAACCAAAAGGTCTCGAACTGCGTTTTGCGGAATATTTTTGTTTGCCGTAACAACGTTGGAAAGCAGTTCGGCGTTTATTTCGAAATTATTTCTGCCCTGTTCGAATGTAATTCCGAACACCTGCTTTGTTTCCAAAGGAGCGGGAACATAGCTTGAATCAATTTTAACAATGTTATAGTTGCCTTTTTTCTTGGTTTTAAGAATTTCAAAAGCTTCGTCGGTATAGCCGGGGGCAATAACGCCGTCGGAAACTTCTCTTTTTAAAAGCTTGGCGGTTGCAACGTCGCAAACTTCGGAAAGAGCAACCCAATCGCCGAAGGAGCACATTCTGTCCGTGCCTCTTGCTCTTGCATAGGCGCAGGCAAGCGGCGAATCGTCAAGTTCTTCAATGTCGTCGGCAAAAACGGCTTTTTTAAGGTCTTGGGGAAGTTTAATTCCCAAAGCCGCACCTGCGGGCGAAACGTGCTTAAACGAAGCCGCCGAGGGAATACCGAACGTTTTTTTGAGTTCCGCCACAAGCTGATAGGAATTAAAGGCGTCCAAAAAGTTAATATATCCGGGTTTGCCGCAAAGAATTTCGATGGGAAGTTCGCTTCCGTCCGCCATAAAAATTCTGGAGGGCTTTTGATTTGGGTTACAGCCGTATTTAAGTTGGAATTCTTTCATTTTTCAATACCTTTCTTAATCTTAATTTGCGGTTTTCAGTTGTTTTTGTTTATTATTCTTGTTTGAATGTTGCCGTTTTCAAGATTGGTATATCTTACGTAAAGCGAAATTTTGTTTGCGGAATCAAGGTTGTTCCAAATGTCGTTTGCAAAATCGTCGATGTTGTCCGGAACGGAAATTCTTTCGGGTTCTCCCGTAAATGTGGGAATGGGGTTTCCGTCGCAGTTATATGTGTGAATGAAGTGTCCGAGTCCGTTTTTGGCGGGATAGTTAAAAAAGTATCTTGCGCATTCGGAGCCGTTTTCGTCAATGCTTTTAAGAATGGAAAGCTTATAGGAAAGCCGTTCGCTTCCGAAATTAATCATACCGCTTATTCGGGGGGTAAAGTTGGGTTTGTCGGGTTCGAAACAGCGGGTTTCCAACGCTTCTTCAAAGGTTTTTCCGCTTTTAATAAATTCATAAATCGTATCGGTTTGGTCGCCGTTTGTAACAATAAGCTTGGAGGTTGTATCCCGCACGGCGGCATAGATTATAAGCGATGGGTCTTCAACTTTGGAAGCGTCGAAAGGCTCCGTAAAAATATCGCCGTTTTTTTCCGTAAAAATTCGGTTGCGTGAATTTTCGCTTCTGCCCATAATGAAATAGGCGGCAACGGCGTCTTTTCCGTCGGCGGATTTTCCCAAAACAATGCCTCTGCCCACATAGGAATTTCCCTTAACCGCTTCGCCGATTGTTTTTGCGTTATAGATGTTGTTCATTTTGTTTTTTGCCGTTTAAGCGGAGTTTTCCGCTCAAGCTTTCTCCTTTTTGGTTTATTTTAATTTAAATTATAATTGTTTTTCCGCCGCAAGTTTTGCCGCAACTTTTTCGCAGGCAAGCGGCATAATTTCCCATTCGGCTTGCTCCATAACCCGCTTTTGAAGAATTTCGGGGGTGTCGCCGTCCTGCACGCACACCGCTTTTTGCATTATAATTTTTCCGCCGTCGGGAATTTCGTTTACAAAATGCACCGTTGCGCCGGTAACCTTAACTCCGTATTCCAGCGCGGCTTGGTGAACCCGCAAACCGTAAAAACCTTCGCCGCAAAACGACGGTATGAGCGAGGGGTGTACGTTTATAATTCTTTCGGGGTATTTATCCGTAAATTCCTTGCCCAAAATGCACATAAAGCCCGCAAGAACAATAAGTTCTATGCCGTTTTCTTCCAGCAACGAAATAAGCGAGGAATCGAATTCGGTTTTGCTTGAAAATAAGCGACGTTCGCACACGGCGGTTTTAATTCCCGCCTTTTTTGCTCTTTCCAAAGCAAAAGCGTTGGGGGTTGAAGAAATTACAACGGACAGTTCGCAACTTTTTATTATCCCTTTTTTTTCGGCGTCGATAATTGCCTGAAGATTTGTGCCGCCGCCGGAAACCAGCACGGCAGTTTTAATTTTTTTCATAACGTTCTCCCAAAAGCGCAGATTTTAAATAAGTTTAATTTTTTCTTCGCCTTTTTCTATTTCGCCTATGATATAGGCGTCTTCGCCGCACGCTTTAAGCGTTTGAAGAGCCTTGTCGGCTTGGTCTGCGGAAACAACAACGCTCATTCCCACACCCATATTGTATGTATTAAACATATCTCGTTCCGGAATGTTACCTGTTTTTGCAAGAAGTTGGAAAATGGGAAGAACCTTAACCGAACTTTTTTCAACTTTTGCGCAAAAACCGTTGGGAATACTGCGGGGAATATTTTCATAAAATCCGCCGCCCGTAATGTGTGAAACGGCTTTAACCGTAACGGCGTCGAAAAGCGAAAGCATTGGTTTTACATAGATTTTTGTGGGCGTAAGAAGAACTTCGCCTACGGATTTTCCGTTTAAAAAGTCAACGGGCTTGGTAATATCGTTGTTTTCCACATCGAAAACTTTGCGCACAAGCGAAAATCCGTTGGAATGAACGCCGCTTGAAGCAAGCGCGATTATAACGTCGCCCGCCTCCATTGTTTTGTTGTTAAGAATTTTGGATTTATCCACAACGCCAACGGAAAAGCCCGCAAGGTCATATTCGTTTTCGGGATAGAATCCGGGCATTTCGGCGGTTTCGCCGCCTATTAAAGCCGCACCCGCCTGAACGCAACCGTCCGCCACGCCCTTAACTATTTCGGCGATTCTTTCGGGGTAATTTTTGCCGCAGGCAATATAGTCAAGGAAAATCAGCGGTTTTGCGCCGCAACAAATAATATCGTTTACGCACATTGCAACGCAATCTATTCCAACTGTGTCGTGCTTATCCAAAATGAACGCAATTTTCAGCTTTGTGCCCACGCCGTCCGTTCCCGAAACAAGAACGGGCTTTGTTATTCCCGTCATATCGAGTTCGAAAAGTCCGCCGAACCCGCCTATGTCGTCAACGCAACCGCTTGTAACGGTTTTTGCAATGTGCGCTTTCATAAGCTCAACGGCTTTATAGCCGGCTGTAATATCCACGCCCGCATTTGCATAGCTTTCGGATTTTGAAATCGTATTCATATTTATTATTTCCTTTCGTGTCTTTTGTGACATTTTTATTTGTATTTTTTGTATGTCGCTGTCTGCGGACAGCACCTCTCTTTACACATAAGGATATTTCGCTGACTGCGGTCAGCGACAAGGGCTTTTCGCCC
>CAZJCI010000109.1:0-7633 GCA_964544455.1 uncultured Oscillospiraceae bacterium | reverse complement strand
TTTACGTGAAAAAGTAAAAAAATGCATTTTAGCTATTGCAATTTTTGCAAAAACGTGTTATAATATAGAATGTTATATTTTGATTATCGTTGGAGGAGTTATGTTGCGCAATCTCATAATACCAGACGGTTACACTTCGGTTTTAAGTCTTCGGGAAACCGAAAAAGCAATTAAATTCGCAAAAGACCGTTTTGAATTTCACCTTTCCGAAGCACTGAACCTTGAGCGTGTTTCAGCCCCGATGTTTGTTACAAAAGAAAGCGGTTTTAATGATAATCTTAACGGCGTTGAACGTCCTGTGGAATTTGATATTCCGGATATAGGCGCGTCGGTTCAGGTTGTTCATTCCCTTGCAAAATGGAAAAGATACGCCTTGTATAAATACGAATTCGAACATGGTTGCGGTCTTTATACCGATATGAATGCAATAAGACGCGATGAACAGCTTGATAATATTCATTCAATTTATGTTGACCAGTGGGACTGGGAAAGAGTTATAACCAAAGAAGAAAGAACACCGGAGTTTTTACATAACATCGTAATAAGCATTATCGGCGCTTTGAAACGAACGGAATGTGAACTTGTTGTGGCTTTTCCAAAACTTACTCCGACAGTTTGCGAAGATGTATTTTTTATAGATACTCAAGCTCTTGAAGATATGTATCCGAAATTAAGTCCCAAAGAACGCGAAAACGCAATTACCAAGGAAAAGAAAACCGTATTTATTTCGAAAATCGGCGGTAAGCTGAAAAGCGGAGAAAAGCACGACGGCAGAGCTCCCGATTACGACGATTGGGAACTTAACGGCGATATACTTGTGTGGAACGAAGTACTTGGTTCAGCTTTTGAAATTTCTTCCATGGGAATAAGAGTAGATAAAGAATCTTTGATTCGTCAATTAAAAATATGCGGTTGCGAAGAAAGAGCGCAACTTACTTTTCACAAAATGCTTTTGGAAGACAAGCTTCCTTTGACAATAGGCGGAGGCATAGGTCAATCAAGACTTTGTATGTTGCTTTTGCACAAAGCGCATATAGGCGAAGTTCAGTCTGCGGTATGGTCTGATTCTATGATTGACGAGCTTGCCGAAAATGGCATATATTTGCTGTAAAACTCGGAAAATAAATTGAAAGGATAAATAATTATGAAACACACATCTGTTAGAGATATATTTAAATCTCCGACCGAATTTGAAGGGAAGCAAGTTACAGTTGCTGGCTGGGTAAAAACAATAAGAGCAAGCAATAAGTTTGGCTTTATCGAACTTGGCGACGGTAGTTGCTTCAAACCGATTCAGGTTGTATTTGAATCGGATATAATAGATAATTATAACGATATTGCAAAACAAAATGTTGCAACCTCTCTTATTGTTACAGGAACTTTGGTGCTGACTCCCGACGCTCCGCAACCGTTTGAGCTGAAAGCCGAAACAATAGAAATCGAAGGAAAATCAACTCCGGATTATCCGTTGCAAAAAAAGAAACACGGTCTTGAATATTTAAGGAGTATAGCGCATCTTCGTCCGCGCGCCAATACATTTCATGCTGTTTTCAGAGTTCGTTCGGCGGCGGCATATGCAATTCACAAGTTCTTCCAAGAACAGGGCTTTGTATATGTAAATACCCCACTTATTACCGCAAGCGATTGTGAAGGTGCGGGTGAAATGTTTAAAGTAACAACGTTAGACCTTGAGAATGTTCCTAAAACAGAAAACGGAAGAGTTGATTATTCGAAAGATTTCTTTGAAAAAAGCGCAAATTTAACGGTTTCAGGTCAGCTTGAGGCAGAGTGTTTCGCTATGGCATACGGAAAAATATATACGTTCGGACCTACTTTTCGTGCTGAAAATTCGAATACCGCAAGACATGCAGCTGAATTTTGGATGATAGAACCCGAGGTCGCTTTTGCCGATTTGAACGATAATATGGCACTTTCCGAAGCAATGGTAAAATATGTCATAAAATATGTTTTAAACGAATGTTCTCAAGAAATCGAATTCTTTAATAAGTTTGTGGATAAAGGTCTTAAAGAAAGACTTAACAACCTTGTGAATGCTGAATTCGGTCACGTAACATATACCGAAGCTGTAAAATTGCTTATAGAAAGCGGAAATAAATTTGAATACTCGGTTAGTTGGGGAATAGACCTTCAAACAGAGCATGAACGCTATCTTACCGAAAATATTTTCGGCAAACCTGTTTTTGTAACGGATTATCCAAAGGAAATAAAAGCTTTTTATATGAGAATGAACGACGATAATAAAACCGTTGCCGCAATGGATATGCTTGTCCCCGGCGTCGGCGAGCTTATCGGCGGCTCGCAAAGAGAAGAACGACTTGAACTTCTTACAAAAAGAATGAAAGAACTTAATCTTAGCGAAGATGATTATTGGTGGTATCTTGAATTACGTAAATACGGCGGCGCAAAACATTCGGGATATGGTCTTGGGTTCGAAAGACTTATTATGTATCTTACTGGAATTTCCAACATTCGTGATGTTATTCCGTTCCCAAGAACAGTGTCTAACGCCGAATTTTAACTGTTTTTTTGTAAATCTACGGAGGAGTTTCAGATGAATTATTCGTCAGCAAGCAAAGACGAGCTAAAAAAAGAGCTTGAATCTCTTAAAAATAAGTATAGCGAAATATGTGAAAAAAATTATAAATTGGATATGTCCCGAGGTAAACCGGGTGCGGAGCAACTTGATATTACCGAAGAAATGCTCAACGTTATTTCAACAAATGAAGATTGTTATTCGCAAAACGGAACGGATTGCAGAAATTACGGAATAGTTGACGGTATTCCGGAAGCTAAGCAATTTTTCGCTGAAGTTTTGGAAGTTTCTTCCGAAAACATTATTGTCGGTGGAAATTCAAGTTTGAACCTGATGTATGATACGCTTGTACGCTGTTTGCTTTACGGTGTATATAACGGAAACGGACCATGGATTACTCAGGGGAAAATTAAATTTTTGTGCCCGTGTCCGGGGTATGACAGACATTTCAGTATTTGCGAATCGCTTGGTATAGAAATGATAAATATAAATATGACTCCAAGCGGTCCCGATATGGATACAGTTGAAAAACTTGTTGAAAACGACAGTTCGATTAAAGGTATTTGGTGTGTGCCGAAATATTCCAATCCTGACGGTATAACATATTCGGACGAAACCGTAAAGAGATTTGCCGCACTAAAGCCGGCGTCAAAGGATTTTAGAATTTTTTGGGATAATGCGTATATAGTTCATGATCTTACGGATAACGGAGATAAGCTGTTAAATATTATTACCGAATGTGAAAAAGCCGATAATCCGGATATGGTTTTTGAATTTATGTCAACTTCCAAAATATCGTATCCCGGGTCCGGAGTATCGGTAATTGCTTCATCAAAAGCGAATATTGAGCAAATTAAAAAAATTATGAGTGTGCAAACAATCGGTCATGATAAAATGAATATGTTAAGGCACGTGAAATATTTTAAAAATGCTTGCGGAATAAAAAAATATATGAAACGGCATGCCGATATTTTAAGACCGAAATTTCAAATTGTTCTTGACGCTTTTGAAAAAAATTTGAGTGAAACGGGAATTGCGCAATGGCTTTCTCCGCGCGGCGGATATTTTATTAGCTTGAATGTTATGGACGGATGTGCAAAAAAAGTTGTGGAACTTTGCAAAAATGCCGGAATCGTATTAACAGCGGCAGGATCGTCTTTCCCATATCATAATGACCCTCGTGACAGAAATATCAGAGTGGCTCCATCGTATCCGAAGTGTGAGGAGCTTGCGATTGCTGTTGAAGTTTTGTGCGTTTGCGTAAAAATTGCGTGTATTGAGCGAATACTTGAAAATGTGTAAGATTTTTATAGCGTGATTTTTTACAGTATGTTTTATTTTAAAACAAAAGCAAAAAACAGTTCGAAATTATCGAAAAAAGATTAATGACATATTCAATAATTTATTTGCAATCGCCCGATTTAATGTATTATATGGCAAAAAAAGGCAAAACAAAAGTTAATATTTTAAAAAATGTGTTGACTTTTCAAGTTTTTAAGTATATAATATACGTTGTGGCAAGATTTGACAATTATGTCAATAAAATTGCAAAGAAAGGAAGTAACAAAATGAAAAAAAGTATCAGTAAGATTATACTTGTTGTTGTTTGCATTGCATTTGTAGGAACATTGGCAATGTTCGGTTATAAACCGTTAAACTTAACAGGTATAGTTAACGGAGGTATCAAACGAGGTCTTGACCTTGTTGGCGGTACATCAATCGTATATGGAATTAAGGATTCCGGGAGTGAACAGGCAACTTATTCGGATTCCGATGTTGAAGAGGTCGTTTCAATGCTCCGAGACAGAGTTGACAGACGAGGATTTACCGAAGCAAATGTTGCAAGATACGGCGACAATATGATTTTGGTTGAAATTCCCGATATTGACAATCCCGAAGAGGCTATTCGTCAAATCGGCTCTACCGCAAAACTTTCGTTTGTTGATTCAAACGATAAAGAGGTTCTTACAGGCGATAATGTAGTTAAAGCCGAAGCGTTGTTCGGTGATTCGGACGGAAACGGTACAAGCGAATGGTTTATTTCTTTGGAATTTGATAAAAGTGCTCGCGAAGCGTTTGCAAACGCCACTCAAGAAATGGCGGCACTTTCTTCTTCCGGAAAGAATTATATTCAAATAAAGCTTGATAACGACATTATTTCAAGTCCCAGAGTCAACGAAAAAATAGACAGTACATCTTGCGTTATAAACGGTGATTTTACTCAGGAACAAGCGCGCGAAACGGCAGAGTTGATTTCGGCGGGCAGACTTCCTTTCGAACTTGAAGTCGAAGAAATGCGAGCAGTAGGTCCGACTCTTGGCGATAATGCGCTTGAAACTTCACTAATTGCCGGCTTTATAGGTATTATACTCGTAATGATATTTATGATTGTGATATATAGAATTCCCGGAATTGTTTCGTCTATTGCTCTTGTTGCATATGTTGCGATTATAGGTCTTGTTCTTGTACTTGCGGGAGTAAATCTGACACTTCCCGGAGTTGCGGGCATTATCTTGACAGTTGGTATGGCTGTTGATGCAAACGTTGTTATTTATGAAAGAATTAAGGAAGAGCTTACACTTGGAAAAACAATTAAAGCTGCGGCAAAATCAGGTTTCAGCAGAGCAATATGGGCAGTTATAGATTCAAATGTAACAACTCTTATTGCAGCCGCAGTGCTTGTTTGGAAAGGTACCGGCACGGTTATGGGCTTTGGAATCACGCTCGGTATAGGCGTTATTGTATCTATGTTTACCGCTGTTATTCTTTCCAAGTATCTTCTCGGAGCATTTGTTAATATGAATATTTCCAACCCTTGGCTCTTTGGCGCAAAAAAGCATAAATCAATTTCGGAAGATGTTATGGGAGGAAAAAGATAATGAATAGTTTCAGCTACACAAAATCAAAAAACAAATTTTTTGTTTTTACGTTAATATGCATTGTTCTTGCAATTGTTTGCTTTTTTATTCGAGGCTTTAATTGGGATGTCGATTTTGTCGGCGGTACTGAAATGAATGTAAAGATTGCCGACGGCATTGGAATGGATGTTCAAAACGAGGTTGAAAAAATCACAAAAGAAATTGTTGGCAATGATTTTTCATCTATAACTTCAACTTCGGACAGTACGGGAGATTCTTTACTTATAAAATGCAACGAAATAGATTCCGAAAAACGTGAAGAAATATTTTCGAAAATTGCGGAAAAATATGGTGAGGGAAATGTTGAACTTCGTTCTTCAAACAGCGTTTCCTGTGCTATTTCCGATAGCCTTCGTCAATCGGCGGTTGTTGCTATTGCTCTTGCGGTTATATTAATGTTGATATATATTGCGATAAGATTTGAACCGCTTTCCGCTATAGCGGCAATAGTGTGCCTTATACATGACGTATTTTTCGTATTTGCCGTTTATTCTTTATTGCAAATTCCCGTAAACTCAAACATTATTGCTGTTGCACTAACGATACTTGGTTATTCCATTAATGCAACAATAGTTATTTTCGACAGAATACGTGAAAACAATAAGATTATGGGTAAGAGTGTTCCTTTTGAGGAAAAAGTTGATAAGAGCATAAAGCAAACACTTACACGTTCTCTTTTTACAACTGTGACAACATTGCTTACAATCGGTATGGTTTATATTTTAGGCGTTACGTCGATAAAGAATTTTGCGCTTCCGCTTATTGTAGGTATAGTTGCAGGTCTTTATTCTTCCGTATGCCTTTCGGGCAATCTTTGGGTTATTCTTCACAATAAATTCGGCAAAAAATAATATCTGATATTAAGAATATATTTAATATAGTTGATTTTCGGCATAGTAGTTTGTTGCTATGCCGTTTTATTTTTTATAATGCATTTTTGATTGAATATTCGGAACGGAAAAAATTACTATTTTTTCAGTAATAAAAAAAGCCGGTCATTTTGAAATTATATTTTCTCAATGACCGGATACATATTAATATATTCAATTAGTACCAACTATATAAGTTAATTCTATTCTTCAGCACATACTCTTTTTATAATAGCGATTGATTTCTCCAACAGTTCGAAAGGAATATTAAGTGCCGGGAGTAATCTTACCTTATTTTTTGCGGTTAAGCATAACACACCGTTTTTTATACAAGCGTTTACAACTTCGCCGGCGGCTTTTTCGGTTTCAACTCCAATTATCAACCCCATTCCCGAAACGCTTTTTATACCTTTTGCACCCGACAATTCATTAAAAATATATTTGCTTTTACTTTTGACTTCCGATAGCAAAGCATTGTCGATTCTGTCAATAATACTGATAGCACCGGCGCAACAAACCGGATTTGCTCCGAATGTTGAACCGTGATCGCCAAATTCAAATATGTTTTCAACTTTTTCGCCAAGTATACAAGCACCAAGCGGCAATCCGCCGCCAATTCCTTTGGCTGTTGTAATAATATCCGGTTTGACGCCGTAATTTATATATGCATAAAGCTCGCCTGTTCTGCCGTTACCCGTTTGTACTTCATCAACTATAAAAACAATATCATTATCACGACATATAGTTTCAATTGCTTTTACGAATTTGTGTGTTTGAGTAATGACTCCGCCTTCGCCTTGAATACATTCAATCATAATTGCGGCAATATTGTTTTTGGCAACAAGCTTTTCTAAATTTTCAATATCACCGGACGGCGTATGAATAAATCCCGGAGTAAGCGGCTGATAAAGTTCATGATAATGTTCCTGACCTGTTGCGGCAAGAGTTGTCAGTGTTCTGCCATGAAAACTGTTTTCCAATGTTATTATTGTGAAACAGTCAGTTCCTTTATGCTTTGCCGCATATTTTCGCGCAGCTTTAATTGCACATTCGTTTGCTTCGGCACCGGAATTTGCAAAGAAAACTTTTTTCATTTCGGTTTTGTTACATAGTTTTTTAGCAAGTATTACGCTTGGTTCGGTATAAAAAAGGTTGGAGGTATGCTGAACTTTGTTAAGCTGAGAGGTTACTGCCTCAACCCATACGCTATCCGATATTCCAAAGCTTGTAACGGCAATTCCGGAACCAAGATCAATATATTCTTTTCCTTCGGAATCAAAAACAACAGAACC
>CAZJCI010000108.1:0-7643 GCA_964544455.1 uncultured Oscillospiraceae bacterium | reverse complement strand
CAAAATCCGTTGGTGGCGACATCGTGTGGGTTCGAGTCCCACCACCGGCACCAAATCGAGTATTCATAAGAAATTTGACTTATGAATACTCTTTTTTTATTTCAAAATTTTTATATCGAGTTTTGTTGAACATAATGAAATTTTGCCTTTTCTTTCAAGGCAAATGCAAAAATGTTTTTATTATATCAACTTGTGCCAAAGACGGTTTGATAAAACATATCCCCGCAAAATTAAAGCGCGCGCCTAACGAAAGCTTGCCCGAGAGCGGCAAAAACAAGCACAAATATCTTTACGGTTTCAACGCCGAAAAATTTCAGCCGATTACGGCGCAAGCCGTTAAAATATATTGAAGCAACTGTCAAAAACACGACGCAGACGTTTTTTTTGTTTCTTTACGTTTTGCCCGCTTTTTATATACGAACCAAAGATTATTCGCCTTTTAAGCTTAAATTCTTTTTATATTCCTTGGGCGTAACTCCCACAACTTTTACAAAAGCTCGGTTAAACGACCTTATACTTCCGAACCCGCTATATGCGGCTATTTCCGTAACGGTCATATTTTTTGTTCGGAGCAAAACGGTTGCTTGGTTAATCCGCAAAAGATTTATGTAATTGCGAAAATTGATTTTGAGTTTACAGCAAAAAACGTGTGAAACGCAACTTTTACTTACATACAACGCATTTGCAACATCTTGCAAACCTATTTTTGACCTAAAGTTACTTTTGCAATATTCAAAAATTTTAAATACGATATTGTCGTTATAAATATTTTTTTCTTTAAGATTGCAAAGTTCAAGAAGCTTGCCCGTCAGCAACAGCAGGTAAGCTTTTTTTACCACCGCCGAGGAAGTTTCATAGCAATCAAGAATTTCTCGGGAAAGCGACGGCAAAGTTGTGTTTGAAGCGATATTTCGGCGTATAATCGGAGATTCGGGCAACTTGTTTTCGAAAATAAAATTAAAATCCGACATATCGTCGGGGTTAAATATAAACTTTCCCACGTCCACGTTTTTTTCCAGCGTATAGCTGTGTATTATGTTGGGAAATATAATTATAAAATCTCCGGCTTCAACATCGTATTCGCAACCGTTTGCAATAAGTTTTGCAAAGCCTTTAAACACGGCTATAATTTCCACTTCGCCGTGTATGTGCGGTTCAAAACAAATTTTTTGATTATGTATTATTTGCGGTTGGGTGTGAAATTGGTGAAAAAAATTCATATCGGCACAAATCCTTTTTAATTTGCAAAAATATTTCAATATGTGATATTTTTGTCCGTTTTATTACTGCTTTTGTCTTTTATTATAACACATTTTGTGCTATAATTCAAGTATGAAAGGAGTGCAAAAAATGAACGGTATTTTTACTGAAAATATCCCGACGGATAAAAACGACATAAAAATTTCTTCGGCACCCATAGCCGAATATAACGGCTATATTGTTCCCGCCGAAAACAGCTTTGCCAAAAACTTGGGCGAACAGTGCGCCGCAGAAATAACAAAAAACATAATTGCCGATTTTGAAAGAACCGCCGCATATTGCGAAAAAAACAAAGAGGAAAACCCCGATCTTATGGTACACGTTTCCACCTTTAAAATAATCGACGGTGTTGTTTATATGACATATTACGCAAACACGGGAAGCTCGGCGGAAAATCCAAATCTTCAGGAAGCTCGTTTGGCATATTGTCCCCTTAATGAACCGCAAAAAATGACAGTATTAACAGTTCAAAAAGTGGGCAAAGAGCTTGACGGCAAAAAAATTAACTGTTTGTACGACACAATTTTGCTTTATAAGGGCGGAACGGAACTTTGGTTGCTTTGGACTGCTTCGGCAAACGGCGAATATTACAGATTCTATCGGACTTTTGATATTTCCACGCACAAAATGAGCGATATTCGCCCCAACCGTTTTAAGGTTGGCGAAGTAATCAACGATTTTTCCGTAAGCGGAATTCAAAAAGCTTTGGCGCATAACGGTGTAGGTTATAAAACCATGTTTTCCGATATTGGCATTATGCAAAAGCTGTCGGCACGAACGGAAAACGGCAAAACGTATTACTATACCGGCACATATTCGGGATATTTCAACGCAATTATAAAAAGTTGCGATTTTATAACGTGGGAATATGTATCGTCGCCGAATTTCATCAATATGTCGCACTGGGAAAACGCGGTATATGTACTTAAAAACAAATGCTATTATTTTGTACGTCAGCGCGAATGTATGCAAGGATTTTTGACCTGCTATGATTTGGAAACGCACAAATGGAGCGTTCCCTGCCTTATAAGGGATTCGCAATCCCGTTCGGATTTTGTATATTACAACAATCAACTGTATTTGTTTCACTCCCCCGAGGACAGAAACGGATTCGGAATTGTACGTATAAATCAAGACGATTTTTCAAAAAGCGAGCCTGTTGTTGTTTCAACGGTAAAATGCGAAGGCATTGGGGAAGGCTTTTTCTATCCGTTTGCCGAAATCTACGGCAAAGATTTATATATATCCTATACCGTCGGCAGAAAGCACATTAGACTTTCGAAATTTAATGCGGAGAAATATTTAATATGACTTTGCTTGATTTTACGGCGCAACTTTTCGGCATCGGCGGAATGTGTATGCTGTTTTCGCTTTACCGACAAAACGACAGAAAACAACTGTTAAAAAGAAAGTTACTTGCCGATGTATTTTGGGGTATTCATTATATATGTCTTGCCGCATGGGCGGGAGCGATTCCCAATATAACCGGAATTTTCAGGGAATTAATATTTATGAAAGAAAAAAAATCTCCCATATGGCTTTTGGTTTTTATGGGAATTAATTGGACGCTTTCATTGTTGACTTGGAAATCCGCTTTAAGTCTTTTGCCGATGTGCGCGTCAACGCTTGTAACAATTTCTCTTTGGATGAAAAAGCCCGCAATAACAAAAATGTTGACGGTTCCCGTATGCACAGCTTTTATTGTATATGATATTTTTGTCGGCTCGTATGCCGGCATACTGAACGAATCGGTTTCTTTAATTTCAATATTCACATCGTTGGTATCGGCAAAAAAGCGCAAACAATCAATAAAATAAAATTAAAAGTGCGCAAGCGACGTGAAAATTCGTCGTTTGCGCATTTTTTGTTTTTCGTCTTTATTTTGTTGCCGATAAAAAACGTTTGGGGCACGGTTTATAAATCGTCAACGTCCTGAACGGGCATTTCGTATTTATCAATCGGCTGACCGGTATAGCTTCCCAAGGGATCGCACATTGTGGGCTGACCGTATAAGTTTTTAGCTTTGCTTGTGGGTGCGGGGATAGGTTCGGTTTCCGCCGATTTTTTGCCGTTTTTTTCGAAATTTCGCTTTAACTTTTTTTCTTTCATAACATTTCTCCGTTATATATAAATATAAAATATACCGCCGAACTTTTTGCCCGACGGTATTATTATTTCTTATATCGGAATTTTTATTACAAAGCGAATTGTTATTTTAAGAAAAAATCCAAAAATTTGTTCCAATCTTCACGTGAAAAAAAGTGCACGCCTTTGCGCATATGATAGCCTATGTTTCCGTCCGAAAAAACGTCTCCCGCCCTTGGCGGTCGTTCGGCACCGACAAAACCGATTTTTCCGTATAATTTCCAAAATTCTCCCGCCGCGCAACAGGATAAATATTCCGATTCGGGGTCCGCCCACAAATCTTCCTGCGCACTTGCGACATAGACTTTGCGAGGCGCAATTGCCGCCAACAAAAAGTGCTGGTCAAAAGGAAGTTTTTCGTGCAAACCGGCGTATGTTCCGTATTTTTTGCAAAACCAATAAGGAAAAGTTTTGGTAATAAACTCAACGGTTTCGCCGACTTTTTCTCTTGTTATTGCGGCGCCGGCGCAACCGGAATCGTTGGAATATCCGCAAGCGAACCTTTCGTCGAACGCCGCAGTTACAAGGGCGGTTTTACCAAGTCTGGAATGCCCCGCTACGGCTGTTTTGCTTATATCCGTTTGTTCGTTTTCCAAAACGTAATCAAAAACTCTTGACGCGCAATATGACCACATCATAATTTTGCCCACGTCCGAATATCCGCATTTTTTTAATACTCCGGCAAATCCGTTTTCCGTATCTCCGTCATCGCTTGTTATGTCCTTATAAAAAACCGACGCAAAACCTATTCCCCTATCTATCAGCTCCTCGGTGGGAATATATTCGTTGGGCATCTCTTTTTTAAAACCGATTATTACAACAAAAGGATGATTTTTAATACTTTTCGGCATAAAAAGCGAAAACGGAAACGAATACCCGCAACCGTTCACGGAAAAAGTAATTTTTATAACTCTTTTTTCCGCCTTTCCGGCACATTCCCGAGTTAAATCCTCTTCAACAACTTCCCATTTTAAATAATCGGGATTTGGGGGGCGTTTGCCGTATATTTCGTTTTCAAGTATTTTTAATATTTCGTTTCGGCGTTCAAGTGCTACGGAGGCTTCAACGGTTCTTCCGTCCGAAAATTCAAACAACGGCGGTAAGTTTCTTGCCGTCAGCGAATCTTTTATATACATTTTTATACTCCCGATAATTATAACAAAATTATAAGCTTTAAACTCGCAACAAAACTAAGAAACTCCCGCAGTTGCAGGAGTTTTTTATATATTAACAGATTTATTCACTTGTTAAGCGCATTTTTCAAAAATTCTTTTGTGCGCTCGTTTTGAGGACTGTTAAAAATCTGCTCCGGCGTTCCCTGCTCCACTATTCTTCCGTCGTCCATAAAAACGATTCTTGTTGCGGCTTCCCTCGCAAAACTCATTTCATGCGTAACGATAATCATTGTCATATGTTCGCTTGCAAGCTTCCTAATTACGGCAAGAACCTCGCCGGTAAGCTCCGGGTCAAGAGCAGAAGTTGGCTCGTCAAAGCACAGAATATCGGGGTTTAACGCAAGAGCACGGGCAATCGCAACTCTCTGTTGCTGACCGCCTGAAAGCTGACACGGATAATAGTTCAATTTATCGGCAAGCCCAACTCTTGTAAGAATATCCGTGGCTGTTTTTTCAACGCCGCCTTGAAACGTTTTAAGTTTGTCTTTTTCAAGAATGTTCATTGCAAGAGTTACGTTTTCCAAAGCGGTATATTGCGGAAACAAATTAAAATTCTGAAAGACCATACCAAGCTTCAAGCGATTTTGGCGAGGTATGTCCTTAACTTTTATGGGCTTTCCGTTTTTATACCCATTTTTTTGCGAATCGAACAGCACGTTGCCGTCAACGGTAATTTTGCCCTTTTCGGGTATTTCCAAAAAATTCAAGCATCTTAAAAACGTTGTTTTTCCGTTGCCGGAAGAACCGATTATCGCAATTACGTCGCCTTTGTCAACGTTTAAATCCACGCCTTTCAGCACGTTCAGCGAACCGAAGCTTTTGGAAAGATTTTTCACTTCAAGTAACGACATTTTTTCACCTCAGCTCCCGTAATAATCCAAACGTTTTTCGATTTTCGAAAAAATAACCGTTAAAACTCCGCAGAAAAGCAAATAGAACGCTCCGGAATAAAACAACGGCCACATAAGCCCGTACGCCGCATAGTTTTGCGCCGCCTGAATAAGTTCCACAATCATAATTACCCTTGCCAATGCGGTATCCTTAACAAGAGTTATAACCTCGTTTGACATTGGCGGCAAAATTCTTTTTATTACCTGCAAAAGTACGACCTTAAAAAACACTTGCGTTTTTGTCATACCGAGAACCTTGCCGGCTTCATATTGTCCTTTTGAAATGCTTTCAATTCCGCCTCGGTATATTTCCGAAAAATAGCAAGCGTAATTAATAACAAATGCGGCAATTACCGCCGAAAAACGCGACATAATCGGCGTTCCGATAAGAAATCCCGGAACGTAATAAAAAATTATTACCTGAAGCATAAGCGGCACGCCGCGTATTATCCAAACAAACGTTTTTACAAGATATGCCAAAGGTTTGAATTTCGACATAGAACCGAATGAAATTATCAATCCCAAAGGAAGCGCCAACAAAAGCGTCAGCGCAAAAATTTGGCACGTAATTCCAAGTCCGTTAAGCAAACTTGCCGTAACTTCCAAAAATCCCATTATTATTTCCTTTTAAAAATTATTCTATTGTTTCGCTGATTTTCAATACGTTTTCGAAACCGTATTTTTTTGCGATTTCCATAAGCTTTCCGTTTTCGTCAAGCGTTTTTATAGCTTCGTTTACCTTTGCTGTAAGTTCGCTGCCCTTTTTAAACGCAACGGCGTAAATTTCCGAATCAAGCGTTATGGAATCGACAATAGCAAGGTCTTTATAATCGCCTTTGCCGCAAATATTCTGCGCAAGAATAATATCCACAACCGCAAAATCGGACGCTCCGGATTTTACTTCGGTAAATGCGTTGATTTGAGCCGTTGTTGCCGAAATTTTATCGGCGTCCGTAACGGATTCCGCATAAGAAGCTCCCGCGCTTCCGCCTTCAACGCAAGCGGTTTTGCCTTTAAGATCGGCTTCTGTCTTTATGTTTTCAAGATTGCTTTCCTTAACGACAACGCACTGTTGGTTTAGCATATAGCCGTATGAAAAATCGGCTAGTTCGGAACGCTTCACGCCGTCGTCCGTGGAATTTGCGGTAAATCCGTTCCAAACGCAATCGATGGCGCCGGAATTAAGTTCGTTGTATTTTTGCGACCAATCTATAATTTGAAATTCAACGTCCATACCCAAAAGTTCGCCGACAGCCTGAGCAAATTCCGTTTCGAATCCCGTCCAATTGCCGTTTTCGTCCTGCTCGTTCATCTTTTCAAAAATTGTAACTCCGCACGTAAGGGTGTTATCGTCCTTTTTTTCGCAACCGAACATTGCCGTTCCCGCAAGAGTTAAAGAGAGCGCAAGAGCCAAAATTCTTTTCATTTTCATTTTTGTATCCTCCGAAAAATTCAATTTTCTTTATTGCGTTATCACTTTAATATGGTAAATCAATAAAGACTAACGATATTATACACCGCTAAAAAGGTTTTGTCAAGTATAATTTCTCCATTTTACATTTTGTTAACATAATTCTTATTCGTAGCATATGCATAAATTTGCAAATAACCGCAAAAATATAACGAAACAACACAAAAATCATATTATCTATGAAAGAGGTTAAAATGGGTATGGAACGCAACAACTCGTTAATAACGCAAATTGCGGACGCCTGCGCTCAAGGTCTTGGCACAACAAAAACGGCAAACGGTGCGTTGCTTTTAAAAAAGCTGAACGCCGAATACGGAAAAATTCAAAAAGTCCGAAATTATTTTTCGGAGATTTACAAATCGCAAAAAAAGTCGGAAATTCCCGAAACCGAAGAACGGTTATTCGATAATTTTTATCTTATCGAAAACGAATACGAAACGTGTATTGCGGGTTTGAAAAAAGCAAAAAACATTCCCGTTTCGAACAACGTTCCTCGCATAAGCGCAGCCTTTTCCGCATTCACCGAAACCGCCGATTTTCCTCTTTCGGAAACTGCCGTAAAAGAAATTTTTTATTGTCTTTCGCAAAAATATTCTCTTACGCTGAACGAATATTTTTTTGCGTCGGCGTTGGCGGCGTTTTCGCTTATTTGCTCCTGCTCCGAAATATGCGACGAATACAAAAACAAAAAAACAAACGGTT
>CAZJCI010000107.1:0-7666 GCA_964544455.1 uncultured Oscillospiraceae bacterium | reverse complement strand
AACCCCGATTCCTTTATAATTGCGATAAGATGGGATATATGGTTTGGGGCGAATATCCCAACTGGGGATACGATTATTCCGACGCAAGGGTTGTGGGCGAATTTTTGCCCGAATGGTTTGAAATACTTGAACGAGATTTTAACCACCCCGCAATTGTGGGTTGGTGTCCGTATAACGAAGTTTGGACGGAAGATTCGCTGAAAAACCGTCAGCGTTTGCTTAAAAACGCATACATAGCAACAAAAATGTTTGATTCCACAAGACCTTGCATAGATACAAGCGGCGGCTTCCACGTTATAACGGATATATATGATATTCACGATTACGACCAAAACCCCGAAAATCTTAAAAAGAAGCTTGACAGATTGCCCAACGAGGGAATTTTGGAAGAAACTTCCGTTACAAGGGGGCATCAGAATTACAGCGGCGAACCTGTTTTTATCAGCGAATACGGCGGAATAGGCATACATATCGTTAAGGTTCGCGACGACGGGAAAGCTGCGTGGAGCTACGGTAACGCCTGCACGAGTCTTGAAGAATTTTATGAAAGATATAAGGGCTTGACCGAGGCTATTCTGTTTAATTCACAAATATGCGGTTTTTGCTATACCCAACTTTATGATATAGAGCAGGAACAAAACGGATTATACGACTATAACAGAGTTCCGAAATTCGATATGTCGGTTATAAAAGCAATAAACTCGCAAAAAGCGGCAATTGAAGAATAATCTTTCGGTTTGCAAAAATCTAACGTTTATGTTGACAAAATATCCGAACTGTGCCAAAGCTTATTTATGAAACGATAGATTCTTACAGATTTGCAAACAACATCAAAACCGCCCGAAAATCGTGGCGGTTTTGTCTGTTCAAAACGATATTTTCGTTCAGCCGTTACAGCCGAAAATTTGCGTTTTTGCTTTTTTGGCAAAACGTCGATATTTCGTCGCCCGCGAACGTCTGTGAATTGTTCGCACTTGACCGCGCTTGCCGACGAGCCGAAAATATTTGGTCGCACAGGTTTTAAACCGGGTTAAACCGCACGAAATTTTCGGGCGGTTTGTTGCGTTTGGCGTAATTATTGCGTTTGTTCGATTGTTAAGACGGATATGAGCATTTTGAAGCCGTTGCGAAAAAATGCGTTTTTGCGTTCGCAATGTTTGTTGCAAACTGCGGATTATTAAAATCGTGGAGAATGTCGCGAACGGAACCGATGCTCCTTTTTAGATAATTGCGGTTGCAAAGTTTGCGTAATTTTTGATTTTGCGGATTATTTACGGCAAATCCTCAAAAAAACGGCTGAATGTAATAAATACTCCCGAAAACGGTTGCTTTTTGCCGTGTTCGGGAGTATTTGCAAATTTTATTTGCGTTCGGCAAATAATTAAAATTGTCGACGAAATTATTCTTTTTCAGCTTAATCCCGAAAATAATCGTCCTTGTGCGAAAACACAATGGATTCGCTGAAATAAAGCAAAATTATTGCGGGGAGAGCCGCAAACAGAATGAATACGGAATAAATGCCGTTGACGTATTTGTGCGTAAGCGAATGAACGTATATGAAAAAAATCGCTTCGGCAACCAAAAGCAAAATATTGACAAGAGTAATCGCCGTTACGATTTTTGCTCGCACCTTGCAAATAATATTTGTTGCGGTGATTGTTATCGAGCAAAAAACAAGTATTGAAAACACGATTACGGAAAGACGAGCAAGTTCGTCGTTTTCGGGCGAATAATTCTGCGAAAGCCCGAAATGATGAAGAATTGCAAATTTACAAATGTTGGAAAACGCAAGGCTTCCTATGCCCGCAATTGTGGCAAGGAGTTTTTGAGAAAACTTATCGTCGAAACAAACAAGCGCATATATAAACGAAATCACAATACACAACGGCGTGACTGTGAGCAAAAGCTTAAAGTGAACGGCAAGCGAACAGATTATTGTTTTGATTATCACGTAAAACGTCATATGCCACATTCGGCGGCTTTTTGCGCACAGCGTTCTGTTAAGCATATAGCCGCAAATAATCGCTTCAAGCGAGATGATATATATTATCGGTATCATTTGCAAAGTCCTTTCAAAAAACGACGTTATAAAACAAGATCCGCAAAAACCGCGTTGCAAAATTCGCACAAAGAGTGCGGTTCAAGCAACAGTGCAACGCCTCTTATTCCTGCGCTTACGGCTATTTGACCGAAAATTTGCGCAGTTTCGTCTATAAAAGTTGGGAACTTTTTTTTCATTCCCACCGGCGAACAGCCGCCGCGGATATATCCCGTCACCGAAAGCAAATCCTTTACGTGCAACATTTCCATTGTTTTGTTGCCGCTTATTTTGGCGGCTTTTTTTAAATCAAGTTCGCATGAAGCGGGGATACAAAAAACGCAATATCCGTTTTTATCTCCTTTGGCAACAAGAGTTTTAAAAACTCTGTCCGCTTCCAATCCGGTTTCGGCGGCAATGTGATTTCCCGAAAGGTCGTTTTCGTCCACTGCGTACTCTATAATTTGAAAATTGATTTTAGCGTTTTCCAAAAGGCGCATGGCGTTTGTTTTGTTTTTCATTTTTGTTACCCGTCTGTTTTCCGCAAAGCGGTTATTTTTGCTTTAAACTGTCCGCAAATTCGGTTGCAAGCTTGTCGCAACGTTCGTTTTCGGGATGACCGGCGTGCCCTTTTACCCATATGAATTCGACGGAATGTTTTTGGCAAAGGTTCAGCAATTTATCCCAAAGTTCGGGATTTAGGGCGGGCTTTCCGTCGGATTTTTTCCAATTTTTGGCTTTCCACGATTTTGCCCACCCCTTGGTTATTCCGTCCACAAGATATTTTGAATCGCTGGTCAGAATTACTTTGCAAGGTTCGGTTAAAGCTTCAAGCCCGTTAATCGCGCCCAAAAGCTCCATTCTGTTGTTTGTTGTTAGGGGTTCGCCGCCGGACATTTCTTTGATATATTTTCCGTATTTAAGAATTGCGCCCCATCCGCCGACGCCCGGGTTTCCTCGGCATGCGCCGTCGGTATAAAGATATACTTCTTTCAAAATGTTGTTACCTCTTTTTAAATTCCGTTTGCAAAATTAGCGGCTGTTGTTTTCGGATTTATTTGAATTATAATCGGCTTGCGCCTGAGAAAGGCTTAAACCGTCGCCAACGGTGCCGTCGGCGTTCACACGGGCATAGGGAGAATATTCGGCTTTTCCGATATAAAGTTTATCGTCCTGGAATTTGTAATCGAAAACAATGCCGAATTCTTCGCCTTCTTCGGTATACATATTGATTTTGTTTTCGGAAATTTTATAATATGAAGACGATTCTTCGGGGGACTGAAAATTTCGCAAAATTTTTCCGTCCTTTGTGAATTGAAGAATATCGTTTTTTGATTCCCATATGTAATCGCATATACGGTTGGCGTTTCTTTTTCGTGCGCCGCAAGAAAGCAATGCGAAAACCGAAAATACGGCTATTGTTATGCAAATTAACTTTTTCATTTTTAATACTCCGTTCTTGCGTATTATACATATTAAACTATAACTTAAACGACTTATCAATTATACACCGTATAATATTAAATTTCAAGGTATAGTGTGCAAATTTTTGCCCGATTTTTGATAGATTGGCGCAAAATACATTTTTTGAGTTGACAAAAAATAAAAATTGAGTTATAATTAAAGAACAATTGATAAACTTGTATTGCGGAGGATAATAATATGAGCATATATACGGCAAAATGGATTTGCGAAAGCGACGGATGCGAAAGTCCGATTTTCAGAAAAAGATTTAACGTTGCGGATTTTAAATCCGCGGAAATTGATATTTGCGGTCTTGGTTGGTTTGAACTTTACGTCAACGAAAAAAAAGTTTCCGACGCGGTTTTGTGCCCCGGGGCTTCGAATTATTCGCAGCTTGATTCCGAAAAATGTAAATTTCATTATCCGTGGAATGACGTTATGACGGATACAAGAGTATATTTTTGTAATTTTGATATTACGGAATTACTTAAAGACGGCGAGAATTTGATGTCCGTTCATTTGGGAAACGGATATTGGAACCAAAAAAAACGTCTGGGCGAGGGGGATTTTTCGCACGGCGCACCGATTTTGTGCTATTCGCTGAAAGTTGAATTGACGGACGGCACTCAATTATTGATTGAAAGCGACGAAAACGTTTTGTCCGGAAAAAGCGGAATCATCGAAAACAATTTGTTTTTCGGCGAGGTACACGACCTTTCAAATGACAACATACATAAATTTAATTTTGACGAAAACGGTTTGAAAGCTTCCGTTGTTGCCGAAGCTCCGCAGGGAAAACCGTGCCGTTGGGACGCAAATTACGATAAGGTTGTTAATAGCGTTGTTCCGACGCTTATCGGAAAGGTTGACGGAAAATATATTTACGACGCGGGTAAAAACATTTCCGGTTGGATTGCGTTCGATACGGAAACGGACGGCGAAATAACAATGGAATTTGCGGAAGAAATATGCGGCGACAAAGAATTGAATTTTAGATACAGCGGTCCCAATTGGGCAAATTGCGGCAGAGACCAAATTCAGAGTTGCCGTTATTTGGGCGACGGCAAAAGGCATACCGACGTTCACCCGCATTTTTCATGGCAGGGCTTCAGGTATTTTTCGGTTGAAGGCAATGTTGAAAATTTGCGTTGCGATATTATACACACTGACTTGGAGCAAACGGGATTTTTTACTTGCGACGATAAAACAATAAATACGATTTTGGATATGTATATACGTTCGCAACTTACAAACATACACGGTTGCATTCCTTCGGACTGTCCGCACCGGGAAAGGCTTGGCTATACGGGCGACGGTCAGATTACCTGCGAAACGGTTATGCATATTTTCGACGCTCGCAAAATGTATTTAAAATGGATGCAAGATATTGTGGGCTGTCAGTGCGTTACCACGGGAAGAGTGCAGAACACGGCGCCGTTTTTCGGCGGCGGCGGAGGTCCGGCAGGGTGGGGCGGCGCGATTTTCGTAATTCCCTATACTTATTATAAAATGTACGGCGACGATAGTCTTGCAAAAAAGTATGCAGGCAATATGGATTTTTATTTTACATATCTTGAAAACAGGTGCGACGATAATTTGCTTTGCAGGAGCGAGCCCGGCTGTTGGTGCTTGGGCGATTGGTGCTGGACGGGTTGCACCGCAACAAGCGTTGAATTGCCGCAGGCTTATGTAAACACGGCGTATCTCATAAAATTTTATAATATGATTTTGGAGCTCGACTCGCAAATCGGGCTTGGAATCGACAGGAGCGTATATGAAAAAAGGCGCGAAAAACATATTGAAGCTGTTATTAAGAATTTTTACGATGAAAGCACGGGAAATTTTGCCGAAAACAATTTCGGCGCAAACGCTTTTGCGGTTGACATCGGAATCGGCGACGAAAGAACTTTTGAAAATCTTGCTGAAAAATACGAAAAATTCGGCGGATTCGATACCGGCATATTCGCAACCGAATTTTTAATAAGGCTTCTTGGCGAGCGCGGAAGGGCGGATTTGGTATATAAGCTTCTTGCTTCGAAAAAGTTCAATCATTCCTTTTATTCGATGTACGAACAGGGAGCAACAACGCTTTGGGAAACCTGGAACGGCGACGCAAGCCATAATCACCCTATGTTCGGCGGTTGTATGAAAGCAATGTGGCAGTGCTTTTTGGGAATTAACCCGCTGAGTTCGGGATATAAAACCGTGAGAATTTCTCCGTGCGACATTGAGGAATTGGGCAATATGCAAGGAAGTATGGTTACGCCGCAGGGGAAATTTTCGGTGTGCGTTTTCAGAAACAAAACCGGCGTTAAATTTATTGTCGATATTCCGCAGGGCTGTTACGCTGAGTTTTCGTTCCGAGGCAAAAACGAAGTTTTACACGGCGGGATTAACATATTGTTTGTTGAATAAGATTTATAAAATTTGAAAGGCAGTGAACGGTTGAAAAAAGAACGGTTAAACAATAATTCGGAATTAAAAAAAGCAAGCGGCAAGGGGAGGGGCATGAAGTGGCACAATTTGCTTTCGCGCTTTTTGCTTTGGGCGGCGGCGTTTATGAATATTATTGTCGGCACGTTGCATTTTTGCGGCTTAAAACATATGCTTAATTCGTATTTTAGCAACGCCGTTATGATACCTTCGGAAATGTATATTGATTATCCCGCACTTTTTTATTTGGACAAATGCTTTGCCGTAATTTTATATTTAACGGCGGTATATCAAATTTTTATTGCCGTTTTGCTTATAAAAAGAAAGCGTTGCTCGGTAGTTAATCTTAACGTTATGACGGTTGTTATGTGCTTTGCTTGGGCAATGTATGATTTGTGCTTTACGGTTTTTGTTCCCAACGAAAAATTTATTGCGGCTTCGCTTAATTATTCAAGTGCGTTTGAAACTTTTTTGACCGCAGTGGCGGCGGCGGTGATTATTCCGCTGATAAATTGGTTTTATTATAAAAAAAGACGTTAGGTTATTTTGGAAAAAACAATTAAAATTAAAAATCGGTATGCATTATTCACTTTTGCAACTTTTTTCTACGGAATTGTTTTCTTATTAATATATCTTTTAAAAAATAAATGTTGAATATTCGGAAAATAAGTGTTATAATATTACCGTTTTTGATTTTTGTTTAAAACAGTTTAATTATAAAAAGGGGTCATAAGTTATGGCAAACGAAAGAAGAGTTGGCACAGTATCAAGAGGCATTCGCTGCCCGATATTCAAAGAGGGGGACAACCTTGCCGAAATGGTTACGGAAAGCGTGCTTGAAGCGGCAAAATCCGAAAACTTTGAAATGCGAGACAGAGATGTAATTTGCATTACGGAATCTGTTGTTGCACGCACGCAGGGCAATTATGCCACGGTGGATAACATCGGCGCGGACGTTAGGGCAAAACTTGGAGGCGGAACCGTAGGAGTTATTTTTCCGATTCTTTCCAGAAACCGTTTTGCAATTTGTTTGAGAGGCATTGCAAGAGGAGCGAAAAAAATTGTTCTTATGTTGAGCTATCCTTCGGACGAGGTTGGAAATTCGCTTGTTTCGCTTGACAAAATAGACGAAGCCGGAATAAATCCTTATTCGGACGTGCTCAGTCTTGAAAAATACCGCGAACTTTTCGGCGAAAACAAGCACGAATTTACGGGTGTGGATTACGTTCAATATTACGGCGATCTTATTCGTGAAGAGGGCGCGGAAGTTGAAATTATTTTTGCAAACCGCGAAAAAGCCATTCTTGATTATGCTGACTGCGTTCTTACGTGCGATATTCATTCAAGAGCTCGCACCAAAAGAATACTTAAGGCGGCGGGCGCAAAAATCGTTTGCGGGCTTGACGATATTATGAACGCTCCCGTTGACGGTAGCGGCTATAATGCAAAATACGGTTTGTTGGGTTCCAACAAATCTACGGAAGATAAGGTTAAACTTTTCCCGAAAGAGTGTAAAGACCTTGTTTTGGATATTCAAAAAAGAATTGCCGACGCAACCGGAAAACACGTTGAAGTTATGGTATACGGCGACGGCGCATTCAAAGATCCTCAAGGGAAAATATGGGAGCTTGCGGACCCGGTTGTTTCGCCTGCATTTACCGACGGTCTTATCGGCACGCCGAACGAGCTTAAACTTAAGTATCTTGCCGATAACGATTTTAAGGACCTTTC
>CAZJCI010000106.1:0-7694 GCA_964544455.1 uncultured Oscillospiraceae bacterium | reverse complement strand
CAACCGATTTAATCGCTTTTTCGTTTTCAATCTTAAATTTTATCGAAACCGTAACTTTGTCAAAAGTAGGATTGTTCTTTTTTGCTTCGCAAATCCAAACGGCAGCCTTTCCGAAATCTTCATATTCAAACGAAACAGTATGTAACTTCGGAAAATAGCGTTCGGAAATACACGTGCCGCCATAGCTGACAATCGGAATGCTTTTCCCGCATTCCGCAAGCTTTTTTAAAAGACATACCGTTGCAAAATCGTTCACGCTTACAACGGAATCGTATCTGTGCAAATTTGCCAAAAAATCGTTGCAACATTCAACAATGGAACCGTCGTTATAATAAACATCGCTTTCCGAAAAACCGTTACCCATAATTTTTTCAAAACACCGCAATTCCGAAATGTTTGTGCCTGAAATTCGGTTAATGCCGAAAATAGCCGTTTTGCGCATTCCAAAATTCCAAAAATAATTCAAAATATATTTCATGGAATCGGAAATGTCCGAAATAACGCTGCTGTAAGAACCGTCAATTCCAATATCGGAATGAACGCCCAAAATTATGGGATAAATTCCTCGCTTTTCGCAAAATTCCACACTTTCCGCAAGCCATTTAACATTTGCGCCGATAATAAAAGCAAAAGAACCTTTTTGCTCGTTTTTTATATCGTCAATATTAAAAACTTCGGAAAACCGCATTCTTTTTTTGCCAAGCTCCGCCGTAAGCCCCTTATATGTCTTTTTATACCACGGACTTTGCCTAAAAAGCGGCTCGGATAATATGTAATTCAATCAACAACACGCTCCGAAAATCATTTTATTAAGTATATCACAAAATTACGTTCTTTTCAAGTATAAAAGAACAAATTTCGCGCAAAATTTAACGCAAAAATTTGTCTTTACAAAATTTCGAAAATGGTGTAAGATATACATAGATAAATTCAATATATTTCGGAAAGGAATGTTTGTAACAATGAAAATAACAAAAATTCAGTTAATCAACGTAAAACCGCGTTGGATGTTTCTAAAAATGTATACCGACGCCGATATTGTCGGACTCGGCGAACCGGTTCTGGAAGGTCACAACAAATCGGTGGAAGCCGTGGTTCGCGAATTCGAAGATTACCTAATCGGCAAAGACCCAATGCAAATCGAACATCACACACAAGCTCTCTATAAGGGCGGATTCTACCGAGGCGGTCCTCTTATGATGTCCGCAATCAGCGGAATAGAACAGGCAATGTGGGACATAAAAGGGCAATATTACAATTGCCCCGTTTATGAAATGCTCGGCGGCAAATGCCGAGATAAAATTCGTATGTATACTCACATAAAAGCAACCGCAATTCAAGGCGGAAACACAGTCGAAGAAATGGTAAACATTGCGCTTCAAAAAGTAAAACAAGGCTATACAGCCCTAAAATATTCCATAATTCCTCCTATAAAACTAATCGAAAACCCCGAAGATACTCAAAAACACATCGAAAGGTTTGCCGCCGTCAGAAAAGCCATAGGAAACAAAATCGACCTTGCAATAGATTTTCACGGAAGAGTAACCCCCGCAATGGCGCCAAGGTTAGCGGAATTGCTGACGCCATATATGCCAATGTTCATCGAAGAACCGTGTCTTCCCGAAAACACGGACTGCATGGCAAAAATAGCACGTTCAACAACAATTCCGATTGCCGCCGGGGAACGCCTTTTCGGAAAATTCGCATACAGAGAATTAATCGAAAAACAAGCTGTCAGCATAGTTCAGCCGGATATATGCCATGTAGGCGGAATCTTCGAAGGCAGAAAAATTGCGGCAATGGCGGAAAATTACTATATGTCGGTTGCTCCGCACAATCCGCTCGGACCGATTTCTCTTGCCGCATGCTTGCAACTCGACGCTTGCATAACAAACTTTTTGGTACAGGAACACCCCGTCACACCCGACGGAGCGGAACTCGGTTGCGGAATTTTAAAAGAACCTTTCGTCATAAAAGACGGCTACATTGAAACGCCCGCAAAACCCGGTTTGGGAATAGAACTTAACGAAGCCGCACTGCTCGAACGGGAATACGACGGAAAATGGACAACTCCCCGCCAATATTACGAAGACGGAAGCGTCGCCGAATGGTAAAATCACAAATTATAAAACACAGCCGCACAATGCCGAACGGCTAAAAATCCGCAAAATTGCCAAAATCGCAAAAATTTTAAGTAAATAAGAATTTTCATTACATAATAACCATATCGCCCCGCAAAATACTTTTCTCAAAATCACGCAATATTTTATAAACAAAAAGCAAATGTGCCGTCAAAAAAATAAATTGAATCCGAAATAATTTGCAAAATTGTAAATAACTGTTTTCGAATTTAAATAAAAAAACAAACGTATAAATCCCCCACCCCATAAAATCACAAATCATTTTTTCAATATACGACATATTGCACCCTAAAACATCAAAATTTCAAATTCACTCCGGGGTAATCGCGGATTTTTGCACAATCACAAACTTTTGCCAACATCAAAAACGCAAACGTATAAATGCGGCATTGCTGATTTTTCCCAAAACAAACTCAAAATTTACAAAATTCCGCATAAACCTCGCGTCTAAAATAAGTTATAACAGAAATTCATTAAAAAGTTAAAAAGCAATAACGCCAAACTTCAGAACGAATAGAATTTATTTTTAATTTTTACGCAGTTCAAAAATTACCAACGTAAAACCCGCCTCAACTATCTAAAATTCAAACATACACAGCGCATAACACATCTTATTGCCAAAATATCAAATTCAACAAATAGCCGCCGAATCTATCAAAACAAAGTATGTACTAAGCGGCGGAACGGAGATAATATGAAAAAATCAGTTTTTATAACAGGAGCTGCAAGCGGAACCGGGTTTGCAATAGCCGAACGATTTGCCAAAGAAGGCTATTCGGTTTTCATCGGCAGTCGAAACGTACAAAACGCAACCGAAGCCGCAAAAAGAATAACGGAAACATACAACGTATTTTCCAAAGGCTACGAAACGGTAATATTCGATGAAAACAACGTAAAAAGCATATTTGCCGATATATCAAAAATTAGCGGAGCACTTTCAACGCTTGTTCTTAACGCCGCAAACTTGGGACTCGGACAAAACAGCCTTGAAGTTGATATTAACGATTTTATGAATGTGTTTAATACCAACATAGGTTGGAATTTTATGCTTGCAAGAGAAGCCGCAAAACAAATGATGAACAACGGCGGCGGTTCATTAGTATTCATAACATCAAATTCCGCATTAAGAGTAACGGAAAACCGTTGCGCATACTGTTCATCAAAAAGTGCAATTCTTGCCATGTCAAAGTCGTTTGCCGTCGATTTCGGTCAATACGGCATACGATCCAACTGCGTTCTTCCCGGTATGATAAAAACCGAACGCTGGAGAAATAATTTGAATAATTGCCAACATTCCTTACCAAACTACACGCCGCTGTGCGACATAGCCGAATTTCAGGATGTCGCCAACGCCGCATGGTATTTCGGAAGCGAACAATCACAAAACACAACCGGAGCGGAACTTATTGTGGACGGCGGAATGCTTGCTCAATTAACGCCGAACACTGAACGAACACCGAAATTCATAATAAATAATTAAGAGGTATAGTATGATAAGTTATAACGAAACAAACAAATCGTTTGAAATCCAAACACCATCTTCCACGCTTTTTTTAAAAGTTGATAACGAAGGCTGTTTGCGAATTGTACACTACGGCAAAAAGATTCTTCATTCCGAAGATGTTTGGCTTGAGCTCCCCACGTTGAATACATACATCAACAGCTCCGAAAAAAGACCGGCACGCTGTGAATTTCCCATCAGAGAAAAGGCGTATTACTGCGAACCATGCATAGCGGTGGAACTTAGCGACGGAAGCAGAGATATTCGCCTTGAATACGTTGATTACAAGATATCCGAAACCGCCAAAGGAGAAAAACTCGAAATAGCTCTACAAGATAATTCGGCTGCTCTTGAAGTCATATTGATATATGAAACATTTCACGGATTGGATTTAATATGCAAAAACAGCGTTATAAAAAATAAAAGCGATAATTCGATTAAAATAACCAAAATTAAGTCCGGAACTCTTGTCCCCGAATGGAATGTTTCATACAGACTTACAACTTACGTAGGCGGCTGGGGAAAAGAATATCAAAAGCAACAAAACAAAATATGTCAAGGAAAATTTGTGCTTGAAAATACTCGCGGCACCGCAGGTTCGCATCAAAACGTCCCTTTTTTCTTTCTTGACAATGGAAACGCTTCCGAAACTTCGGGAAACGTTTGGTATGGAATTTTGCATTACAGCGGAGATTTCAGAATAGATTTTGAAAAAGATTTTACAAATCAGCTTACCGTTTCCGCAGGAATCAACGATTTTGATACGGTTGTTACACTTAAACCGAACGAACGCTTTTCTTCGCCTGTTTTTGCCGTTGGATTTTCGGACAAGGGCTATGAAAAAATGGCGGAAACATTATATGATTATCAATACGATTACCTTTTGCCGCAAACTAAAATCAAAAAGATTTTTCCTATAATATACAATACCTGGTATCCGTATGAATTTGATGTTGACGAAGAAAAATGTTTATCTTTTATTGACAAAACTAACGAAATCGGCGCGGAACTTTTTGTTATTGACGACGGGTGGTTCGGAAGGCGTGAAAGCGATGTTGCCGACGGGCTTGGCGACTGGTACTGTCATAAACAAAAGTTTCCGCACGGACTTAAGTTGATTGCCGACAAAGCGCACAGTTTGGGAATGAAATTCGGCTTGTGGATTGAACCTGAAATGGTAAATGTTAAAAGCGATTTGTATAAAGAACACCCGGACTGGGTATTGTGTAACCGCAAAAAGCCCAAAACAATGATTAGAAATCAATGCGTTTTGAATCTTGCAAGAAACGATGTAAAAGAATTTATTTGGCAAGTTTGCGATAGGATTATTTCCGAATACAGTCTTGATTATTTAAAATGGGATATGAACGCTTATTTTACGGAGCTTGGAGAAAACGGCGGCGATTTACGAATAAGATATATAGAAAACCTTTATGAAATTTGGAAAAGAATCAACGAAAAATATCCAGATTTGTTACTTGAAAACTGCGCAAGCGGCGGCGGAAGAGCGGATTACGGACTTGCGCGCTTCAGCGACAGAATTAACAGAAGCGATAATTCCGATCCGATTGACGTATTAAAAATTCACGAAGGTTTTTCAACTTTCTTTTTGCCAAGGCTTGCCGGAGGCGCAGGCAACGTTGCGACAAATCCGCTTCATATGAATAACAGGGATGTTCCTTTGAAATACCGTGCTTTGTTGGGAATGACAGGTTCAATGAGTATAGGCATTAATATTTTAAAATCCGATGACGAAGAATTGCGGCAGCTGAAAAAATATATTTCGAACTTTAAAAAGATTCGACATATCACGCAAAATGCATATTTTTACAGACTATCGTCGGCATTTGAAAACTCATATGTTGTATGGGAATATCTTTCGAGGGATAGAAAAGAAGCCGTTGTTTTTGTATTTGCGCACGGAATGAACTTTAAATCGCTTGTTCCTCCTCAAAAAATTCGCGGCTTGGATTCCGCAAAAAAATATATAGTTTGCGGTGAAGAAAGTAATAATCCGAATTTCGAACGAATTGTTCACGGTGACGCACTAATGAATTTCGGTATTCGCATTTCTCCATGCGGGGATTATGACTGTCAACTTATAAGAATCAGCGAAATATAGCTGTTTTATACAAAATATTTATTGTATTATACATTTTAAATCAAAAGAGTTTATGCTAAAATTACAACAAAAACGAAAGGAATAACGCAATGAAACATATAGTTGGATGTAATTATTGGGGGTCGAAATACGGAACCGATATGTGGAAATATTGGGATGAAGATTCTGTAAAAAAGGATATTAAAGAGCTTGCAAAATACGGAGTTACTCATTTAAGGGTATTTCCCATGTGGAGAGATTTTCAGCCCATACACGCCGTTCGCAGATGGAAAGGATTTATCAGGGATTATTCTTTTGAAAACGATGTTCCGATAGACAACGAATACGGTTTGGATATGGTCTGCATTGATAATTTTAAAACCTTTTGCAAAATTTGCGAGAATAACGGCGTTGAATTAATTGTAGCGATTGTTACAGGCTGGATGAGCGGCAGACTTTTTGTGCCACCTGCCGTTGAAGGACTTAATCATTTTTCCGATCCCGAAAGCATAATGTGGCAAACAAAATTTATAAAAGGCTTTGTTAAAAACGTTAAAGACGAAAAATGCATTATAGCTTGGGAACTTGGAAACGAATGTAACAACTTAAGCGTTTGCGACAACAGAAAGACCGCTTATGTTTGGTCGTCGGTTATCAGAAACGCAATAACCGCCGAAGATAACACAAGACCTGTTATGTCGGGTATGCATGCGCTTAACGTATATACGGACGATATATGGACGATTCAAGACCAAGCAGAAATAACCGACGCGGTAACGCCGCACCCATATCCCTCCCCAACTGTAGGAGGTGATGTTGAGCCTATTAATCGAATTCGTACTTCGCTCATTCCGACCGCTCATCTTGCGCTTTATTCCGGCGTTGGAAAAAAGCCGGCAATTCTTGAAGAAACAGGCACATTTAACAATATTGTGGGAAATGAAGAGGTTACCGCTCAGTTTGCGTTTGTAAATATGCTTTCCGGACTTGCAAACGGTTCTATGGGATATCTTTGGTGGTGCGCTCATGATCAAAAGCTTTTAAAACAGCCTCCGTACAGTTGGAGTATGAACGAAAACGAGTTGGGTATTTTAAAAAACGGATATGAACCTAAAAAAATAGCGTTTGCGATGCAAAAATTTGCCAAAGCCGTTGCCTCACTTCCTTTTGATTCGTTGCCGAATGCCGAAACGGACGCTATATGTGTTATTCCGGATTCGCTTGCAAAATATCATAACATAACCTCCGCGGCCTATATTCTTGCAAAACAAGCGGGACTGAATATGACTTTCCGTCACTTTGACGACGAACTTCCCGACGCAAAAGTATATATTGTTCCTTCAATGGTGGGCTGGTCCCCGATAAGCCAAGACTGTTATGTTAAACTGCGTGAAAAAGCACGTTTGGGAGCATCGGTTCTGTTTACAACCTCAAACGGTTTTATTACCGAAATCGAAAATACCGTTGGACTTGAATCATTGGGAATGATTAACAACAATACCGTGCTAAGCGCAAATTTCGGCAAATATTCGCTTCCGTTTAAATATGAAAGAAAATTTTTGTTGCGTAGCGTTGGTGCAGAAGTACTTTGCGCAGATGCCGACGGTACGACGATTTTTTCAAAATATAAATTCGGCGACGGATTAATATATTTTTTGAATTTTCCGCTTGAATCGATTGTATGGGAAACGGTAAACGGTTTTGTTGATTATCCGTATTATGAAATTTATAAAACAGTTGGTGAAAGCGTACTTTCCCAAAAGCCTATTTTAAGCAAAAACAGCAACATATCCATTACTCTTCACAATGTTACGGACAAAAAATATATTGCAATTGCAATTAATTATTCCGAAAAAGAACTGAAATTTGATTATGAAATAAACGGTTTTAAAATTTCCGATATTTTTTACGGAAATATTGAAGCGATTCCCGCTTGCGACGGTGTTATTTT
>CAZJCI010000105.1:0-7698 GCA_964544455.1 uncultured Oscillospiraceae bacterium | reverse complement strand
AACCTGCGGCATCTTGGTCCCAAACCAAGCGCGCTACCAACTGCGCTACACCCCGATATAATAACTTATACGTATATAACAATAATATTATAACATAGAATTTATACTATGTCAAGTGAAAATATTCTTTTTGTGAAAAATAACAATTTATCTTGACAATTATAAAAAAATGTGTTATAATTTCAATAAAGTTCAAAAGTATAAGGAGAATTTTTATGAAATTCAAAAAATTTGTTTCCGCAATAATCGGCGCATTACTTGCAGTAGGTTCACAATCGCTTGTATTTGCGGACGATTCAACAGTAAAAAACGAAATTGTTATTCCGAATGAACACATTGTGAGTGCTTATGCCGACGATATGTGTCGAGGAAGCGTAGACGGTAAAAAAACATCAAAAATTGAAAACGGCTATATGCTTGGCGATAAAAAAACAGTTAAAATTGTTCCCGATCCAAACGGAGAAGATGCAAATAAAACAAAAATTACAGTTGATGCGTATGAACTTACTCCGAAAAAAATCGATCTTGCAATATATAATTATGCAATTGTCGAATATAAATACGATACTCAAGATCCGAAATTTAACGGTAAAATGCAAATGACGCTTTTGCCATCTAATAGTGCTTTATCCAAAGCAATGTCATATAATTCCACCGAAAAAGTTACGGCAGGCGATTGGCAATACGCAGTGTTTAATATCGAAACTTCAAAAAACGTTCTCACAAATACCGAAAAGCCCACGTTACTTTGGCAATTTCATTTTGCGCCTTTCGGAGGAACATTGCCTTCATCTCTTACCGAAAACGATGTAATGTATATCGGAAATATTTATTTTACCGTGGATAATCCGCAACCCAACAAGCTTTATAACGTTGAGTTTACAAGCGGCGGTGCAACCGAAGGAACTGCTCCGAATAATTTAAGCCTTAAAGAAGGCGAAAAATTCATAATGCCCGAATGTACTTTTAAAATGGGCAATGCTGTTTTTGCGGGATGGATGAACAGTGCCGATTCAACAGTTTTAAAACCGGGTACCGAAGTCACAATGACGGCAAACGACCTTTCTTATTTTCCGAAATGGGATATTGCTGTACAAACCGATGATGTAAAAGTTCTTGATTATCCTTCATATTATAACGGTATAATCGATAAATCTCTCCGATTCCATGACATTTCTTTGGGCGAAGAAACGGTAAATGTAGACGGCATAGACGCTATTATGTCAATGCCGAATCCCAAAGCGGAAACCGGAGTATATTTCGGCTATGACGGTTGGACTTATTCGGGTGCCGGAATCGATACCACAGTATATAAATATGCCGCAATTCTTTATAAGTTCGATGCGGCGCATGAACACGAAGATTTTAGAACTGTTATTAAGGTTTTGCGAGGCGGCTTTACAAAAGCCCAAGTATTTACAACGGAACAACCGCTTAAATACGGTCAATGGGATATTGTAACGTTCGATTTAACAAAATCGGCTGAATTTATAGATGAATCCAATCCGATTATTGCACAAATGCACTTACTCCCTTTCCAGGAAGGTAAAATTACCGAATTGGATGTTGGCGATAAATTCTACATAAGCAAGATTATATTTTTCAAGGAAAAACCCGAAAATATTGCTGTTCATCCTCAATTTATCAAAGGCTATGATGACGGTACATTTAAACCGTCCGGCACAATGACAAGAGCAGAAGCATGTACGATTATAACAAGACTTATTACAACCGAAAGCGCAATTAACGGTAAATATAAGTCAGCATTCTCCGACGTTTCGGAAAACGATTGGTATTATAACAATATTGCTTATCTTGAAAATACCGGTCTTTTAAAATCATATACGGGTACATTTTTGCCAAATCAGCCCATAACTCGAGCCGAATTTGTTGAGCTTGTATATAATATCGGTCTTCTTTCCGATGGCAACGGAAACGGAACATTTTCCGATGTCAGCGAAAATCATCCAAGATATAATGTGATTACTGCGGCGGGAAAAGCCGGATTGATAAATGGGTACGATAACGGAAACGGCACTTTTTCTTTCAAGCCTGACGCAACAATTACTCGTGCGGAAGTTGTAAAAGTTATAAATAACGCATACGAAAAAAAACTGTATAAAAACGAGTATGTTGAAAAATTCGATGTTTCTCCCATATTTTCCGATGTTACTCTTGAACATTGGGCATACCTCGACATTATGGAAGCAACCTTGCCGCACGGAACTTTTGAAACAAGCCAAAACGGTGAAGAATGGTTCTATATGTCAACTCCCGATATACCCGTTGATTATGAAGCGGGTAACGCAAAATTAGCCGAAATTGAAGAACTGTCCGCAAAACGCAAAGCAGAAATATTATCTACCGAAGATACCGTTTCGATTACAGGCACAAAATACTATGTTTCGGCAAGCGGTAGCGACGAAAACGACGGTAAATCTCCCGAAACTGCTTGGGCTTCAATAGATAAAGTCAACAAATCCGTTGCGCTCCTTAAAAAAGGCGACGGCGTGTTGTTCAACAGGGGAGATATGTTCAGAGGTCATCTTTCCACAGTTTCCGGCGTTACATATGCCGCTTACGGTAATGGCAACAAACCCATTATTGCAGGTTCTCCTGAAAACGGTACGGGTGCGGAAAAATGGTCGTTGTTGGACGGTACATCAAATATTTGGGTATATAAGGATAAAATTGTTGATATAGGCGGAATTGTCGTAAACGACGGAAAAGAAGATTATTTACTTGAAAAGCGCGCAATATCGTATTTTTCAAACGGCAGTTATTTCCACGATAAAGCGTTGACCAAAGAATTTGATCCTAAAACAGAACTCGAAAATCTTACGTTTTTCAATAATCAAAAATCAGCCGATATAACAACAGTTCTTGGTGAATTATATCTTCGTTGCGATGAAGGAAATCCCGGAAGCATATTTAATTCAATTGAATTTCTCCACGGTTCGGGTGCTGTAATTTCCGCAAAGTCCGATGTTACAATCGACAATCTTGCCGTTATGTACGGCGGTCGTCACGGTATCGGCGCAGGCACTGTCAATAATTTAATTATCACAAACTGCGAAATAGGCTGGATTGGCGGAGGTATTCAAAACTACAGCAACGGTGCCTTAACAAGATTCGGCAACGGCGTTGAAGTATATGGCGGATGTGATAATTTTGTAATTGACAATTGCTACGTATATCAATGTTTTGATGCAGGTATAACAAACCAATATCAAAAAGGCGGAGCAGACGCAATTATAGAAAAGAATGTTAAGTTTACCAACAATCTTATTGAATACTGTTGTTATAACATTGAATATTTTATGGGCGTGGCAGATACCAATGTAACAAGACTTATGCAAAACGTCTTCTACGAAAACAACATTCTTCGTATGGCAGGCTTCGGTTGGGGACGTACAAATCCCACAAACTCCGCAAACATAAAAGGTTGGGATCACTATAATATGGCAGATAATTTTGTTATCAAAAACAATATTCTCGACAGAGCCTACGGCGATTTGGTACACATAGGCGTAAAACAGCTTGGTTGGATGCCAAAAATGGAAGGAAATACTTATATTCAATATAAGGATTCGGCTTTGGGACATATCGGACAAATTTCAACATCTTTCATTAAATTCAATGCAAGCGTATCAAGTTCCGTTACCGGCATTTTAAACGATATGTCTGCAAACATATATTTTATTGAACCTCTTGATAACTGAATAATAAATAACCGATAATATCAGCGGTTTAAAGCGGCACGGTAATAATCTGCGCCGCTTAAAATTTTATGTGAAATGACAATTTTGTAGTTGTTTTTTTATATTAATTTTGCTATAATATAATTATTAAAATAAAAATGTAAAAAATATTCAGAGGTTGCCATGTATCAGGTTTTAAAATATATTCATGAAAACATAAAAGACAGATTAAGTATTGAAGATATTTCAAAACAGTTCGGATATTCAAAATGGTATTTTTGCAAAAAATTTCATCAATACACCGGAAAAAACTTTATTGAATATGTCAGACATTATCGACTTAGTTTGGCGGCTATTGATATTTTATGCGGCGCAACCGCAACCGATGTTGCATTTAAATACGGATACGATACCTTAGGCGGTTTTAATAAATCGTTTTTGGCAGAGTTCGGTTGTTTGCCTCGAGAATATAAAAAGCAAGCTGCTCAGAGTAAATTTTATTACGAAAGAAGGAAAGCGGAAATGTATAAACTAACCAACAGATGCGAAGTACTTAAAGAAATTGTCACCGGTAAAAACAGTTACGAAGATTATTATTGTATGCAATACCGCGTATATTCCGATTTGGGAATGATTGAAGCTGCAAACAAAAATTGTTCCAATACCGAAATTATCGCTTCCGGAATTGTTAACGTTCTTAATAATTTTACGCCTGTTATAATTCCCAACGAATTAATTGTGGGATTTAATTTTCCGGATTCCAAATATAATGAATATTTTGCTCCAAACGATACACAGGAAAATCGTAGGCTTGCAAAACTAAACGGAATAAGCGATGACGATATAAACCTATATTTTAAATTAAAAAGTCAGAATAAGCCGATTATAAAATCAGTATATCCGAATATCACGCAAAATGAAAATGATGCCAATGCAGAGTGGAGCGCAATAGGCCGTTGCATTGACGGAAATCACAGCGTTATTAACTATGAGAAAGTTTTGAAATGCGGTTTTTCCGGAATTCTTACGGAAATATCGAAATATGAAAGCAAAAACGGCACAAATGATTTATATAAAGCGGATAAAAAAATTTGCGTTGCCGCTTGCAATATGGGAAAAAAATATGCCGAAAAAGCACGTGAAATGAAAAGTTCGCTTGATATATGCTTTCACAAAGATTTGGACAGCATAATAGCGACGTGTGAAAATGTTCCGCACAATCCTGCTTCTTCATTCAGAGAGGCTGTTCAAGCTTTGTGGTTTGCTCATATTGTCAATACATGGGAAGACCATATAAACGCCAATTCTTTGGGAAGACTTGATCAAATATTATATCCGTATTACAAAGCGGATATCGAAAAAGGAATTTTAACCAAAGATGAGGCATTTGAAATTATTTGTTGTTTGTGGTTGAAATTATATTTAAATTATGACGTTCAGCAATCATGCATAGGCGGCACAACATCGGACGGAAACGACGCCGTAAACGAGCTTTCCTATATGATGCTTGACGCAACGGAAGAACTTGGTTTTGTGCGTTGCTTGTCTGTAAGATATTCCGCAAATACGGATAAAAAGTTTTTGCAACGTGCGTTGGAGGTTGTCGGACACGTTCAAAAAGGAATTCCGTTTTTCTTTAATGACGACGTTATGATTCCTGCGCTTATAAGTAAAGGCATAGCGCGTAATGACGCCTATAATTACACGCAAATCGGCTGTGTGGAAACGGTTATTCCCGGAAAATCCAACCCGCATGCCGTTACAGGCGAAACAAATCTCTTAAAAGCAATAGAGTATGTTCTTTGTAACGGTAACAGTATGATGTACGGAAATTTTAAACCGGGTGTTGAAACGGGAAGTTTGGAAAAATTTGATGATTATTCAAAATTTTATGACGCCGTAAAAAAACAAATTTACCGAATTTTGGATTTAACCTGCTCAATGGTGAAAAAATACCGTGAATGTTCCGTAATTAACTCCCCAAAACCTTATAAATCGCTGTTAACCGATGGGTGTATGGAATCAGGAAAAGATTTTAACGATAAAGGCGCAAAATATGATTATTACCAAATAATGCTTGGCGGAATTCCGAATCTTGCCGATTCTCTTGAGGTAATTCGCAAATTTGTATATTCGGAAAAGAAATATACTTTGCCGGAATTGAAAAACATACTTGAAAACGATTATCCCGACGAGTGTGTAAGACTTGAATTTTTAAATAAAGCGGCAAAATTCGGTAATGATATAGATAGCGTCGATTCCATTGCCGCGGACGTTTTAAATGTAGCCTGCGATTGCTTGGACGAATTGTCGATAAAATATGACCTGCCGTTTCATGCGCAACCGTTTACGTTTTTGTGGATGATTGATCACGGAAAACACAGCGCCGCCTCTCCCGACGGAAGACATAAGGGCGAAATAATTGCCTACAGCGTTTCTCCGATGCAAGGCAGAGATTTTGACGGTCTGACAGCCGTATTAAATTCAATTTCAAAATTACCGACAAAACGTACCCCCGGAACGACTTCGGCAATAATTGAAGTTGACCCGAAGCTTTTTACCGACCGTAATATTCCACTGCTTACCGATATACTTTTGGCGAGCGGCAAAAAAGGTCTTCAAAACGTTCAATTTAACACAATAGACGCAGATACGCTTATTGACGCTCAAAAATACCCCGAAAAATATAACAGTTTGGCTGTCAGGGTTTCGGGATTCAGCCAAAAATTCAATTTGCTTTCCACAGAAATGCAAAATCACATCATAGGAAGGACCAAACATTCATGTCTTTAAAAGTGCCTATTGTTAATATTTCAAAGGGTTCTTTGCATGACGGTCCCGGCGTCAGAACCGTTATTTATTTTAAAGGTTGCAATTTGCGATGCGCTTGGTGCCACAATCCCGAAAGTATTTCAACGCAAAAACAGATATTGTTCTTTTCCGGCAAATGTATCGGATGCGGAAAATGCGTTTCAGTTTGTCCGTCACATCATATTATTAAAAACAACGAACTTGTTTTTTTAAGGGAAGGTTGTACCGCTTGCGGAAAATGTACCGATGTTTGCCCGTCAAATGCATTAACGGTTTGCGGAAACGAAATGGACGTAGATGATGTTTTTAAACAAATCATAAAAGATTTTCACTATTACGAAGCTTCCGGCGGCGGCGTAACGTTTTCGGGCGGTGAATGTTTGTTACATTCGGATTTTGTATGTGAACTTGCAAAAAAATGTTCTCAAAACAAAATACATACGGCAATCGAAAGCGCATTATTTGTTCCGTTTGAAAACATAGCTAAAGTTGCTCCATACATCGACTTGTTTTATGTTGATTTTAAAATCCCGAATTACGAAAAACACAAAAAATTTACCGGACGCGGTAACAAACAAATTATAGATAACATTATCCGTCTTTCAACTATGCATAATAATATTATATTGCGTATACCGATTATTCCCGGAGTAAACGATTCGGAACAAGATATTTTCGGTTTTTCCGAAACAATAAATAAATTTAAAAACGGAATAAAAGCTGTGGAATTATTGAAATATAATTATTTGGCAAAATCAAAATATGACAGTGTGGGAAAAGAATATGTCTGCTTTGCAACGGAAGCTCAATCGAATGAAGAAATGGAAAAAATACGCTCGTCTATTTCAGAAAAATGTAACATATATTGCTGTTTTATTTAACACTTGATGCACTTGTTTGCAACTTGCAAAAGGTATTTCAATTATAACTTCTTTCCGAAAAATCAAATAATTGCATTTTTAGGTTGACATTTTCTGCCGATTATGGTAAAATGCTTATATTAGCGGAAATGCTATAAAATAATATCATTCGGAGGAAACGCCATGCTTCAAAAAATATTTACATATGCCGACGGAATATGTAGCGGAATTTGCGATAATCATACAACAGCCATTGTTTCAAAACCTATAATTAAAGACGGCAAAAACACGGTAAAAATTCAACCCACTCCCAACGGTTCAATGGC
>CAZJCI010000104.1:0-7710 GCA_964544455.1 uncultured Oscillospiraceae bacterium | reverse complement strand
ATAAACGTATATCAGCGAAAGAGCCTCAAACGTATCGGTTGCGCCGCCGTTGCTCAAATTTTCAAAACAGCGTTGAATTATTTCGGCTTTCGGAAATTTTTTACTTTTTGCATATAAAGCGAATCTTTTCATAAGACGTATAACCGCACCGTATTCCGTTTCCAACGCTTTAAAAAAGAAATCCTGCTTTTCCGTAAGACTGCCGTTTGCCTTTTTTTCTTCATAAGACGCTCTTGCCGAATCAAGAATCCCCGAAAAACCAAGTTGTAAAATCGAATCCCAATTCGGAACGGTGTGGTCAAAATCAAGCCACGCCCACGCCGTGCCGGAAGCCCAAAAATCATCCAATATTTTCTTTTCTTCTCCCGCATATTTTCTATAAACTTCCGCACTCTGCTTGTTAATCGAATGTTTTGAAATAAGCCTGCTCCACGAATAAATTCCCACAAAATAATCGTGTTCGTTAACGTCTATTCTGGTATTGTCCAAAACGTATTCAACCATACGGGCTTTTGTAAGTTGGTGGTTATAATCCTTTTTTTGCAAGCTTTCTTCGGCAATTTTTTCAAGTCCGTTGTCAATTTCTTCGTCGTTGAGCCCCGTTGCGCCGTCGTATTCGTATCCGTGATAATTCATTCTTGCAAAAGGATTAAATTCTTCGTCCGTTTTGTGAAACTTGTTTTCCAAATAATTTCTGTCCGAATCCAACGTTTTAAAATTCATAATATAACCTCTTTCACGTTTTACATATAATTCCGTGCTTTCACTTTACCACAAAACAGCGCATATGTCAAGGTCATCGGATGACGTTATGTACCGAAAAGTCCAAATCGGTTTGATATGCAACAATACCCGCAAACGCAATTCAAAATCAAAACGCAACAAAAAATGCGCATATTCAATAAAACCGGCTCAGCGTTTAAAGTTACAAAAAACAAAAAAAAGAACATCTCGCAAAGAGATGTTCTTTTCGGTTTATATAAGTATAAAAATTACTTAATTGTAACCTTTGCGCCGGTAGCTTCAATCTGTGTTTTAAGAGCTTCTGCGTCTTCTTTGGAAACGCCTTCCTTAACAACCTTAGGTGCACTTTCAACAAGATCCTTAGCTTCCTTAAGTCCGAGACCGGTGATTTCACGAATAACCTTAATAACATTAAGCTTAGAAGCGCCTGCTTCGGTAAGTTCAACGTTAAATTCTGTTTGTTCGGCAGCTGCTGCGGGAGCGTCTGCCGCACCGGGAGCTGCTGCAACAGCAACGGGAGCTGCGGAAACACCGAATTCTTCTTCGATTGCCTTTACGAGATCTGCGAGTTCAAGAATAGTAAGACCCTTGATTTCTTCAAGGATTGCCATAGACTTTTCTGTAGCCATTTTAAATATCCTCCAAATTCATATAAAATTTTAGGCTTTATAAGCCGTAAACCGATGCCTTTGGCATCTTAAATAAAATTAGCACAATGTGCCGAATACCGAAAAATGCGTTTCGGAAAAAATCAAGCTTCGGCGGGCGCACCGTCAACAGCTTCTCCGCTCTTGTCAATAACAGCCTGAAGAGCGATTGCAAGTCCGTAAAGCGAGGACTGCACGGAACCGAGAATCTTACCGATAAGAGCTTCTTTGGAAGGAATTGCGGCAAGAGCCTCAACTTCCGCCACGTCGATTACTCTTCCGTCAATAAAGCCGGATTTAACGGTAAAGTTTTCGTTGTCTTTTGCATATTTGCAAAGAATCTTTGCCGGAGCAACGGCGTCGGAAGAAAGAGCAAGAGCCGTCATACCTTCAAGTACGCCGTCAAAGCCGTCAAGACCGACTTGTGCGGCGGCTTTTCTGATATAAGTGTTCTTAATTACCTTATAATCAACGCCGGCTTCACGAAGCGACTTTCTGAGCTTTGTGTCTTCCTCAACGGTAATTCCGCAATAATTAACAAGAACACCGCTTTCGGCATTTTTCATAGATTCAACGAGTTCTGCAAGCATAGCCTGTTTCTGTTCGAGAATTTTTGCACTTGGCATTTGTGTTTCACCTCCTGTAATATTTCGCGCACATTCGCGCACGATTGAGTTGACGGAAGGACTGACACAAAAATATAAAATTGCTCCATGACCGAATACGCACAGAGCAAGCAATACACAATATTATGTCAATGCTTTCCTCGGCAGGCGATAAAAATCGTTAGAGCGTAAAGCAACCTGCTTTCTTAGGTCAACGTAAATATTATATCATATTTTATTTTGTTTGTCAAGTCTTTTCTTGAATTTTTTCAATTTTTTAATAATTTATATTTTCATAAGCCTTCACCATCATATGCGTAAGATTTTTCGCTTCCGCAACGGAACAGCCGTCCAAAATATTTCCCGTCAAAAATTGCTCAATGGGAGACGGCAGTTCTTCTTCAAGTTCAACGTTTACGGTTTTTCCGTCGGTTGCAAAAGTACGCTTAATAACGCTTTCGCCGTCCATACGAACATATCCCCGATCTCCGCCGACTTCAAGGAAAAGCGGCGATTGATAGGAAACAAATCCCGTTTCGTTTACGGCAATGCAGCCGTTATTATATTTCATAACCGTTATTGCGTTATCCTCCACTTTGTCGGCGTTTTTTTCAAGTGCTTTGGGATTTTCGCAAGCAATTCCGAATGTCGAAGAATATTCGTTCGGCATTCCGAGAATCCAATCCGTCAAATACATTCCGTGCGCCCCCAAATCAATCATTGCGCCGCCTCCGCATTGCTTTCTGTTGTAAAAATGCGCAGGAAGCCAATCGTTCGCGCTTCCGGAATGACAGTTACGGTATCTTAAAAAATTAATCTTACCAAGTTCTCCGCTTTCCGCAATTTTTTTAACGGTTCTTTGAGCCGCTCGGTATTTATGCGGCAACGAAATAACAAAATTAACGCCGTTTTCAAGCACAGCTTTTTCAATTTTATCGCAATCTTCATCGCAAAGCGCAAGAACTTTTTCCGTGAAAATGTGCTTTTTGGCTTTCGAGATTTTTATAATATCGTCGACATGAGAATCCGTCGCCGAGCAAACGATAACGCCTTCGGCGTCGCTCAGTAACAGTTCTTCGGAACTAAAAAATTCTTTAACTCCGTATTCGTCGCAAAAAGCTTTTCGCATTTTTGCGTCACCGTCATAAACTCCAACCACTTCGCCAAGTTCCAAAGCTTTTTTCAAATAATCCCTTGCATGAACGTGCCACACTCCGTAAATTGCCGTTTTCAATCCAAAACACATCCTTCCTCGCAACTTTTCTTCAAAAGTCGCCGTCATAAAATATTTTGCAAAATTTCCGAATATCCGGGTATATCCGCATACCGACTGCTTTTCAACCCCATAGTATTCCAAAACTCGGTTGATTCAAGCATTGTTGTCTCGCCGTTTTCGGTAACCGTAACTCCAACCGCCAAAGCTCCAACCGTAAATTTTTCGGGTTTCCAAACTTTTTGCCATACACGGCACACTTTTCGAAAAAAGAGTTGACAAACCGACTCTCCGTTTTATATAATACCACATATAATTAAATTTTTCAAGTATTTATGAAAAATTAAACCGCTTATATATATGAAATATTAAAAAGTAAGTTTTCCCAACAATATGTTTTTTATATTTTCTTGTTGTTTAACGCTTTTTTGATTTATCTCAAATGTTGCGCAATTTCGCTGTTTCTTCAAATTTTATAAAAAACGTAACTTGAATATTCCAAAATCAACGCCGTAACCGCCAAACCGAATCCCGCAATTTGCCTATTCTTTCCAAGCGTGCATATCCCGCCAAACACGTTTATTTCCGCTATTTCACCGTATTTATTTTTTATTACTTTTAAAATAAACCGCAACGTAAATCCGAATGTCAACGCATTTTCTCGTTATCCCCAATTTTGATTGATTTAAACGGCTTCCCATATAATTAAATCCCGTTACCTTATCAAAACTCGGCGGTGCAAACACGCTCGTCCGCTCCAACGTTCAGCCGAAGTCAAACTTTCCCGTCGCCGATAAATCACATCGCAAAAAAATTTAATATTTTCTCTCCACAAACAAAATCCCGCAATTTGCCTATTCTTTCCAAGCTCGCATATCCCGCCAAACACGTTTATTTCCGTTTTTTCACCGCATTTATTTTTTATTACTTAAAAAACAAACCGCAACGAAAATCCGAATGTCAACGCATTTTTTCGTTATCCCCGATTTTGATTGATTTAAACGGTTTCCCGTATAATTATATAACATTCAAAATCCCATTACCTTATCAAAACTCGGCTGCGCAAACGCACTCGTCCGCTCCAACGTTCAGCTGAAGTCAAACTTTCCCGTCGCCGATAAATCACATCGCAAAAAAATTTAATATTTTCTCTCCACAAACCAACGGTTCCCGTCAAGATATAAATACGTTTCGGTTCCGTTAATTCTGCAAGTATACCTTATTCCGCAACCGCCGCTTTTCAAGCTTGCCGCAGGTCTTGAATCCGTCACCTTGTCAATATCAAAATGCCGTCCGTCCTCCCATATTATCGTTTCGGGAATTATAACTCCCTCCGTATTAAAATACGCTTTTACGCATACATAAGTTTTTAAACGAACCTTTTCCGACGGAATACGGTCTATATAATCTCGTTCGCCTTTCACAACGTCCACCCCCAAAAATTTTTAATGTTGCGCAAAAGAGCACCCGATTATGCTATCGTCTTTTACGCTTGCTCCGGTTAAGCGTTTATCGCACATCACAATTCCTCGCTGCAGCGAAGTATATCCGAATCTTTTGCGAATACTGTCAACGGTTTTATCTATTTTTTCATTTTTATTCCGAAACGTAATTTCGTCGTCGAAAACGGAAAGCTGTATCGGCGTTTTTTCGCCGCAAAGCTCGCAACCTCTTATTCCGATACTCCTCACGGGAATATGCCAATCATAAACCTCCGTAAAAATTTTATAAGCGATATTGGCGATTGTTACGGTGGAATCCGTCGGAATATCAAGCTTTTGCTGATGTTCGTGGCTTTTCAAATCGCTTTCCCGAATTGTAAGCTTAACGGTTGAGCATTTCATTCCGTGGGAACGCAACCTTGTTCCCACGTTTTCCGCCAGCATATAGCACATTGCCTTTACATCTTGATTATTTTTCATATCTCTCGGCGGAGTTACGGAATTGCCAATGGATTTTATCTCTTGAAATTTACCGTTATTAACAACCGGCGAAGTATCCTCTCCCCTTGCGTTACGCCAAATTGTTTCGCCGTTTTTCCCCAAAAGCGTTTTTAAAGACATCATATTCAATTGCGCCACTTCGCCTATTGTGTTAATTCCGAACCTCGAAAGCGTTGCGCAGGTACTTTTTCCCGCATATATCATTGCGGAAACCGGAAGTTTTGCAATAATATCGCCGTATTCATACGGGGAAAAAACCGTGGTTGCGTCCGGCTTTTTATAATCCGAAGCAAGCTTTGCAAAAATTTTATTATAGCTTACGCCAACGGAAACCGTAAGTCCAAGTTCTTCAAATATTCTGTTTCTGATTTCGTCGGCAATAATTTTTGCTTTTTCAAAGTCTTTAACGCAGGGATTTCCGGTTATATCCAGCCATGCTTCGTCCGCTCCGAACGGCTCTACCTTATCGGTGTAATCGTAATATATTTTTCTTGCCATATGGGAATATTTTATATAATTTTCATAATTTGCTTCAACAATCACAAGTTTCGGGCATTTTTTCTTTGCCTGATATACCGTTTCGGCGGTTTTTATATTATATTTTTTGGCAAGATTATTTTTTGCAAGCACAATGCCGTGTCTGTCTTCAACGCTTCCGCATACGGCAACCGGGCGTCCTCTTAACGATGGATTAAGCGCGCATTCCACGGAAGCGAAAAAATTGTTTAAATCGGAATGAAAAACAATTCGCCCGTAATTCATATTCGCTCCGTCAATCGCTCGCATATCAATTTTATCACCGCCGATTATATAATTTCGTTTAACGTACCGCACTAAAAAAACCGCCTCTCAAAAAAACTTATGTTTGAACAAACGTTCTTTAGAACAATTGTACCACACATCGGTTCGAATGTCAAGTACTTTTTTCAAAAAAATCGAATTTTTGTTCGACATTCGACGCAAACCGCACAAAATTTTCCTTAATTATAAATGCTTTTAACGGCAACATTTCGCATTATTTCCAAAAAAAAGCTCCCGAAAACAGCTTTTTTCCGCCGTTTTCGGGACGCTTTTTTGGTGAATTTTTGTTTTGAGCACGGTCGATTCGTAAAAAATGACAAAAAATATCACTTTACAAATTCACAGTAAATAGCGCGAATCGCGTCTTCAAAATCTTTTGTATCCACTCCGATTATTATGTTAAGTTCGCTTGAACCTTGGTCTATAAGTCTTATGTTTATATCCGCTTTCGCCAAAGCGTTAAAAACTCTTGCGGCGGTTCCTCTTGCATTCCGCATTTTTCTTCCAACAACGGCAACAAGTGAAATATTGTTTTCTATATTAATACTGTCGGAAGCCGTTGCCGCAAAAAGATCGGCAATAATATCGTCTTCAAAGCCCAAAAGCTTTTCCCCGTCAAGCACAACGCCCATTGTATCTATGCCGCTTGGAAGATGTTCAAAGCAAAGCCCGTATTTTGCAAGCACCGCAAGAACGCGTTCGCCGAAACCGACTTCTTCGTTCATCATATCTTTTTCAAGAGTCAAAACGGAAAATCCTTTTTTGCCCGCAATACCGGTAATTACGTTTGTCATATCCTTGTTTGTATCCCGACAAGCGGCAACGATTCTTGTTCCCTTATCCGAAGGAGCGTTTGTATTTTTTATTTCTATCGGTATTCCGGCAACTTTAACCGGGAAAATGGAATCCTCATGAAGAACCGTGGCTCCCATATATGATAATTCTCGCAATTCCCTGTATGTAATAAGTTCGATGGGAGACGGATTATCGACTATTCGAGGATCGCAAATAAGAAATCCCGAAACGTCGGTCCAATTCTCGTATAAATCGGCTTGTGCCGCTCTTGCGACAATTGCGCCCGAAATATCCGAACCGCCTCTTGAAAAAGTTTTTATGGTATGGTTCGGCATAGAACCGTAGAACCCGGGAATTACGGCTCGGGGGATATTTTCAAGTTTCTCCGAAAGAATTTGATTTGTTTTTTCCGAATCAAGCGTTCCGTCGTCGTTAAAGAAAACAACTTCGGCGGCGTCGATAAATTCGTAGCCCAAAAACTTTGCAAGGATTTTTGCGTTAAGATATTCGCCTCGGCTTGCCGCAAAATCTCTTCCGGCTTTATTGGTTATGCACGTTTCTATATCTCGCAGTTCGTCGTCAAGAGGAAATTCTATTCCAAGTCCCTCCACAATATCCATATATCTGCTGCGAATTTTTTCGAAAATTTGCGCAAATTCGGGTTTTCCGGCATTTTCAAAACTCTTATAAAGAAGATCCGTTACCTTATCGTCTTCTTTAAAACGTTTTCCCGGTGCCGACGGCACAACGTATTTTCTTTCTTCGTCGGCTCTTATGATGTCCGCAACTTTTTTGAACTGATTTGCGTCCGCAAGACTGCTGCCGCCGAATTTTGTAACTTTGATTCCCATTTGTATTCTCCTTTCGGAGCTTTTTGCTCCATTCGATTTCGTTATTATTTTATTCCCAAAATTAAAATATGACAATACGCCGTATCATCTTTCCGCAAGCTTAACGCCGGT
>CAZJCI010000103.1:0-7767 GCA_964544455.1 uncultured Oscillospiraceae bacterium | reverse complement strand
TTTACAATTAATTATACCGTATAATATTTACGATTCTGCATTTTGTTAAACAATAATTCGTCTTTACTCAACACGAGCTCTGTATTTATAAAATATATCTTCAATCGCTTCATCGATATATGGTTCAAAAACATCAATCTGCTCATCGGATTCAGATTTTGCTGTTGTCGTTATGCCGGGATAATTTACAATTGTTTTATCGTACTTTTCATATTCAAAAATCGTATCTTTATGTAATATAAAAGCGGTCAACGTAAAATTAGTTTCACCATCACGGATATATCCCAGTAACTGTTTAACAATTCCGTCGATTTTATCCCTATTTTCTTCTTTTATAAAACTTTCAAACACCTTCAACACAAACTCGCATTGAATGTTTCTGCGCGTTTCGTCGGCAACGTCGGCATTATAGCCCCTATATCGTAAAAGTTGTTGCGCTTTGTTACCGTCAAGCTTTTGCACACCTTTTTTCAGATTAACAAGCACGTCACCGTTAACGTCTTTATAATACATATCAATCGGAACATCATATGTAACGCCGTTAATTTCGTCTATAATATCTGAAAAATCAGCTATCGACATAAAAGCATAATAATTAATTTCCAATCCGATAAGAGATTCAACCTTTTTTATAAAAAAATTGTTATCTTTATAATTAATCAAATCGCCAAGATATGCCATACTTTTATTGGAAGAGTTTCCGATATTTATTTGCATATATGTTGGAAGAGAACAAATCATAAAAGTTTTTTCCGATTTATTCACATTAATCACAGCAATGGCGTCCGCTCTTTCCGTATAATCGTCAAAACACGCAACCAGAGCGGTAAAACAATCGTTTTTTGTTTTTTCGTCGGTTTCTTCATTTTTCGGCGTTTCGTTTTTTTCAAGACTGACCGCTTGCTTTTCGTCGCTCACTTCGGGCATCACCCTTTCGGCAATAAGCCATGCGATTAACGCAAAAAAAACAAGACCAATAAAAAAAGAAATAAAAAAATTTCTTATATTCTGCAACATTCGTCCTCCGTTTACGGTTGATAAGGATTTGTCCCGTTTCTTCCGATAAAATCATCCGGAATAAAGAACTTTTTAAGATAATCAATGGAAAAATGCACACCCCAACTTGCCTTTCTTCCCGTCCAAAGCGGCGAATGAGGCTCAAGCGAACACAAACCGTCGTAATTTTTTGTATAAAGTATGTCAAAAACATTTCCCCACTTCACACTGTCCAAACCAACCGGCGGTTCATCATATTTTTCATCGCCTATATATACAACGCCTTTTAGGTGAAAATGATAAAATTTTTCGGCATAATCTCTCATTTCGGAAAGATATACTTCACCTCCGCCGTTATGATTAATACTGTGTGATGGGTCGAATTTTATTCCAAGATTATCAACGTTTTTCAATATAATATCCCATTCTCGCGGAGAATGAATAAAATTTTCCCAAACGCAATTATACACGGCAATTTTCACATTATTTTCTTTACCGATATTCACAAGCTTATTTAAATATTCGGAAGCAACATCGCAATTTTGCTCAAACGAAAGCTGTGAAGCCGAATTAACGCCGCAATTATATACCGGACAACCTATTTCCGCACTGAATTTTATGAGATTAACGTCATGTTCAAAAGCACTTTCGATTATCTTGCCGTTATCGTCCACTCTTTTACTTCCCCAACGTCCGCAAGCTCCGACAGCAACGCCGTATTTTTTAAGATTTGCATTAACGTCTTTTGCGGAATCGAGCACCGTTTTTCCATTGTTACCTTCGTTTATACAAAATTCCGCATTTTCAAGCCCGTAATCTCTAACGCGCTTTATTCCATCCTCGTTCCAAGTAGAAATAATACCAAGTTTCATTTTTTTCTCCTTTACAATTTCTGCAATATTGTTTTAAAAATCATTTCAGCTCTTCGCTGTATTTTAAACTGATTTTTTGCAAGCTCCGACGCGCTTTTTATATTTGCCGTTTTTGAAATAACCGCAATATCAAAGCTTTTCCCAAACAAAGATAAAATTTTTCTACCAACGTCATTATAAGCCAAAACTTCCGTATATGCCGGCAATTCGTTAAATATGCCCTTTTTTACCCCGGTCGCAACAAATAAAAGCGCACGACGTATTTTTGAATCTGTAATATGTCTTGCTTTTAACGATTCAAAAAAAGCGTTGAAATTTTCCGCGATAAGAGCTTCTCGATATGCTGCATATTCAAAACCGCCGCAAATTTCGCAAAAATCCGAAATTTCGCTCGGCTCTCGAGAAAGAATAGATCCTCGGAGTAAATTAAAATATAATGTTTCGTCAACTTTAAAAAAACAATTTTTATCACCTTTGTTTTCCCACGGAACAAAACGCAAAATGTCGTCGATTTCTCCGGCATACATACGCTCTCTGATATATGATGACGAACAAATATTTTCAAAAAAACCCTCTGAATTATGGTTTGCATACATTCTTTTAATTGTAATTGCCGAAATATCGGATTTCAAATATTTAATAGCTTTAAGATATTCAACTCCCAAAATATCGTTTGGACGCATAAGAATATCAGCGCATTTTTCACCCGCTTTTTGCAATATAAGTCGATGTCTTGCCTGCGCATACGAGAGCTTCGGGGTAACCTTTTGTAAACTTTTTATTTCATCAAACGAGGTTTCCGATAAGCAATCCGCACATTTTGAAAGCAAAGAAATATCTCCGCATTCGGAACCGAACGCAACAGCTTCAATACAGCCAAGCGAATTTGCAATACTTATCGCGCCTCTTGCAAATAATTCCGCCCCCGCGCTCGACCATGGAAACGGCAACGATAAAACCAAATCCGCTCCGCATTGCGAAGCAATTTCAGCTCTGATTTTTTTATCGCAAACAGCGTATTCCGCGCGTTGTACAAAATTTCCGCTCATAATACAAACAACCGCGTCAAAACCTTTACTTTTTACCTCTGAAAGAAAAAATTTATGACCATTATGAAATGGATTAAATTCCGATACAACAGCGCATAATTTCATAAAAAACTCTCCGTACGAAAAGAACAAGATTACACCTACATTTGCATTATACCATATTTCATTGCAAAAATCAATAGTCGAAGCCAAATTTTTATTTTTTTACGCAAATAAAATTAAACACTTATGTTTTTTAGTAAAAATTGGATTAATAATATGCATTTTTATTAATGTTTTCACAAACCTCTTGAAAAATACAAAAAAAGGTATTATAATTAAAATATACTAATGAAAGGAGTATTCAAATGGATATTTTACGTTTCGGTATCATTGGTTGCGGTAATATGGGCACGGGACATCTAAAAAATTTTGCTTCCGGCAAAATCAAAAACGTTGCGGTCACCGCCATATGTGATATCAATGAAGACAAACTCACAGCAGCAAAAAAAATCATAGGCGATAACGTAAAGGCATATACCGATTACAAAACAATGTTTTCGGAAAAGCCGTGCGACGCAGTAATCATCGCAACACCTCACTATTTGCACCCGATTATTGCAATCGACGCTTTTAAAGCGGATTTTCACGTTATTTCCGAAAAACCCATTGGTGTTTATGCAAATAAAGTATATGAACTTTATGAGGTTGCAAAAAAATCCGATAAACTTTTCGGCGTTATGTTCAATCAAAGAACAAATCCGCTTTTCCAAAAAATGAGAGAAATCGTTCAGGGCGGAGAACTTGGAGAGTTAAAAAGACTTGTTTGGATAATTACCGATTGGTACAGAACTCAAAGTTATTATAATTCCGGCGGTTGGCGTGCAACTTGGGAAGGCGAAGGCGGCGGCGTATTGCTTAACCAGTGCCCTCACCAACTTGACTTGTGGCAATGGATTTTCGGTATGCCCACAAAAATAACCGCACACTGTTTTGAAGGCAAATATCACAACATCGAAGTTGAAGACGATGTAACTGCCGTAGCCGAATATGCAAACGGCGCAACAGCAACATTCATTTCCACAACCGGCGAATGCCCCGGAACAAACAGATTGGAAATTTCCGGCGATAAAGGCAAACTTGTTGCCGAAGACGGAAAACTCACCTGGACAAAACTCGAAACGTCCGAAAGAGAATGGTGCGCAACTTGCGAAGAAGGCTTTAAAAAAGTTCCTTCCACCACCGAAGTTTTGGAATTCCCCCGCGATGAAAACAAACTCTATGATCACTCCGCAATCGTACAGAATTTTGCAAACGCAGTACTTTTCGGCGAACCTCTTCTTGCTTCCGGTTTCGAAGCAATTAACGGACTTCAATTGTCAAACGCAATGTTCCTGTCAAGCTGGACGGGAAAAACCGTTGACGTTCCTTGTGACGGCGATTTGTTTTATGAACTTCTCCAACAAAAAATCGCAAATTCAACATACAAAAAAACAGTCGTCGAAAAAACGGCGGATCTTTCCGATACATACGGAAACAAATAATAATTTTACCGGACATCGAGTAATTCGATGCCCGGTTTTTTATCAATATCCGAATTTCTTCTTTTTCACAATCAGGAAAAATACGGTTATTATAACAGCCATAATTTCCGCCGCAACAATAGAAATCCAAATGCCGTCAAGCTTCCAAAATATAGGGAATATAATAACCGCCGCAACCTGGAATACAAGAGTTCTTAAAAACGCCACAATTGCCGAAGTTAATCCGTCGTTAAGTGCGGTGAAAAACGCCGAACCGAAAATTGCAAATCCGCAAAAAAGAAAAGAAAACGAATATATAAAGAATCCTCGCAACGTCATATTAAGCAAATTACTGTCATAACCGACAAAAATATAAGAAAGAGGATATGCCAATACTTCTCCCAAAATAAACATTGCCACAGCACTTACGCCGATTATTGAAAGACTTTTCTTTAGCAAACCATGCAATTCATCACTGTTTTGCGCACCGTAATGATAGCCAACCACAGGAGCAATTCCGGTTGAAAAACCTATAAATACGGCAATAAAAATCATATTAACATACATAAGTACGCCATATGCGGCAACACCGTCTTCCTGCGCAAATTTCATAAGTTGCATATTATACAACATACTGACAACGGACATCGAAATTCCGGACATAAGCTCCGAAGAACCGTTTGCGCAGGTTTTTAATATTGTTTTTATGTCAAAATTAAATTTTGTAAATTGAAGAACGCTTTTTTCTTTATCGGCACGTAAAAAATATATAATCGGTGCCAATCCGCCAACCGACTGACTTATTGCGGTTGCAAGTGCGGCACCCGCAACGCCCCACTTAAACACAGCCATAAAGACTGCGTCCAAAACCATATTAATAACTCCGGCAACCACCGTAACATAAAGACCAAGCTGCGGTTTTTCGGCAACGATAAAAAAGCTCTGAAATTCATATTGAAGCATAAGCAACGGCAAAACAACAATTATAATTCTGCCGTAAACAACGCAATCATTCAACATTTGCCCATCCGCCCCCAACAACTTTGCAATATCCTCCATAAAGATAAAGCTAAACGTTGCAATAATAACGCCGCATATTACCGAAACCGCAACAAGCATTGAAAAAATTCTGTTTGCCTTTTTTTTATCTCCAAGCCCCAAAGTCATTGAAACAAGCGCACTTCCGCCCGTCCCGAACATAGTTCCGAAAACGCCAAGAATCATCAGCACCGGCATAATAAAATTAACTGCCGCAAACGGTGTTTTTCCAACAAAATTTGATACAAAAAAACCGTCAACCACTCCATAAATCGAAGTAAAAACCATCATAATTATGGACGGCAACGTAAATCTAAGCATACGCTTAACATCAAAATGATCCGATAATTGTATATTCATAAAAATATTCTCCTCATAATTCAATTATTTTTCGCCTATAAGCATATATTTCAAACGTAATTCAGCAGCAACTAAATTTTAATTAAAGGTAACAAATCCATAGCTTGCCAAAATCGAAAAATATTTTGCCAACCGCTCATAAACAGGGTCTGCTTTTTCGCCAAAATCAGCTTTAATTTTTTTTCCGATTTCGCATATGTCGCTTTCTCCGTCGATTTTCAACCAAACGCAACTTCCAAGCTCGTCAAGGTGTATATAACTGATTTTAGGCTTTTTAAACAATTTCTGAGCAATTACGTTAAAAATGCCCTTATTCTCTTTTGCAAGCGTAACTATTCCGTTTTCGTCCGTTTTCCAACCAAGCTCAGGATTAATTTTGGGAATGTTATCAAGATAATTTTCAAAAGTAATTTTCTTTCTTATCATAACTTAATTTTTATTTCTCTTTTTCCAAACAGAAAATTTCAAAAGCGTAAGAATTATAAAAGCAAATACAATAAGCCCCATTATTTTCAAAGTGGAATTGGAAAACGGAAGCAAAGCCGAAATATCAATTGCGTCAGCAAGCGACATTTTTTTATTAATAGGTATAATGGCAAGAACCGCCAAAACAATTCCAACAAGCCCTTCGCCCGCAATCATTCCGGAACAGTATAATATACCGTCGTTGATAATCTCTTTCTTTTCTTCTTCTGATTTTTTTAGTTTATCAAACGCAAGCCTTACAATTCCGCCAACCATTATGCAAGCGTTTAAATGCACAGGCAAATATACGCCTATTGCAAACGGAAGTACCGGAATTCCGATAATTTCAACAATAATCGCAATAAATGCGCCAACAAAAACAAGAGCCCACGGCAAATTACCATCCATAACGCCTTCGGTTATCATTTTCATAAGCGTAGCCTGCGGCGCGGCAAGTTCTTCCGAACCGAATCCCCACGCAGTATCCAAAAGATAAAGCGTACCGCCAATCGCAACGGAAGACGCAATAACGCCGATAACTTCGCCAAGTTGCTGTTTCCACGGAGTCGCTCCAAGCAAGTATCCGGTTTTTAAATCCTGAGAAGTATCGCCCGAAATAGCCGCCACAATACATATAATCGAACCGATAGCAATCGCCGCAGCCATCCCGGATGCGTCTATCGAGCCGGACATTTTAAGAATCAACGTAGAAACAAGCAAAGTGGCAATTGCCATTCCGGAAACGGGATTATTGCTACTTCCCACAAGTCCAACCATTCTGGAAGAAACCGTAGCAAAGAAAAAACCGAACACAACAACAATTACCGCCCCCAAAAGCGTAACGGGAATTGCCGGAATCAACCATACAAGTAAAGTAAGAACGGCAATCGAAACAATTACAAATTTCATACTTATATCACGGTCTGTTCTCAAGCCCGTTCCTCGCGCTCCGCCCATACTTTTCAAAGAATCACCAAAAGTACGAACAATCAACGGCAATGATTTTATAAGACTGATAATTCCGCCTGCCGCAAGCGCACCCGCGCCGATATAACGAATATAATTACTCCAAATTCCGGAAGCTCCTTTTTCGGCATATAATTCACCAACCGTTTTTATTGCGGGAGCAATTGTCGCGTTTGAACCGAAAAGCACAATCATGGGAATAAGAACCAACCAACTTAAAACGCCGCCCGCAAACATATAGGAAGATATTTTAGGACCGCATATATACCCAACACTCATAACTGCAGGATAAATCTGCGTCCCTATTTCTCCGGCAAATCCCTTAACCGCAAAACCGATTTCACCGGGAACCGCTTTAATGCCGTCAATGATAAACTTGAATACAGCGGAAATCCCCATTCCCGCAAAAACAGTAGAAGCATTCGAACCATCCGCCTCCCCCGCAAGAAGAACCTCCGCACATGCAGTTCATTCGGGATACGGCAAAGTTCCGTGTTCACGAACAATAAGAGCATTTCT